>CALAEU010000274.1 GCA_937891215.1 uncultured Clostridia bacterium | reverse complement strand
GTGTGTGTCCGGATATGCCGTGGGAACCTTTTTCGGGAAAAAGGGTTCCCCCGTCGCCCCCCTCCAAAAAGCTTTTAAACAAATAAAAAGCACAGAAACAGCAAACCGCAGTTTTTGTGTTTTTCTCTTTTAGATTGTTTTTCAGTTTTCTTCGGGTCAGGAACTCTGAAAATAAAATCTCTTGGTTTGTTATATATCATTTAACTTAAAACCTCTTAATCAAAATTGGAAGTAAAGGAATGGGTTGTAACTGTCACCAACAAGTGTAAGTGTTGAGAGTATCAATAAAATTACAGGAATAACTATTGATACTATTTCAAATGCAGTTTGCTTTTTTTGTGTGTTGCATTTTGAAATAATAAATTCTTTCATCTTTTTAGCAAAAGGGGTAACCGAAAGTATTGCAATAACAATAAATATAATGTTTGAAGTAAGCAATGCTTTAGTTTCAAAATCTAAGAAACCGTTACCGTTAAGTCCTAAAAGACTTTTTAACACAACAGGAATAAATCTGAAATCTGAAAATCTGAAAAGAATCCAACCAGAGTAGACAATAACCAGTGTGTAAATTATACCAACAAATTTCGGTGCGTTTTTAAGCACCTTTGAAAAACCTGCTTTTTCTATGAATAAGAATATACAGAAGAAAAGTCCCCATAATACAAAATTCCATGAAGCACCATGCCAGAGCCCTGTTAAAAACCACACAACAAGAAGATTTATGTAAGTTCTCGCTTTTCCTTTTCTGTTGCCGCCCAATGGAATATAAACATAGTCACGGAAGAATGTACTTAATGAAATGTGCCATCTTCTCCAGAAATCTGTTACAGAATCTGCAATATAAGGGTAGTTGAAATTTTCTTTGAAATGGAAACCAACCATAAGTCCCATACCAATTGCCATATCCGAATAAGCAGAGAAATCGAGGTAAATCTGAAGCATATAGAACAGAACACCAAAGAATACACCAACTGCGGAACGGGAAGCAACTTCAGAAAGTGCAGCGGCTACTGTTTCAGGTGTATTCATAAATGCGTCTGAAACTAAAAGCTGGTCTGAAAGTGAACCACATACATTAGCAAGTAAACACTTTTTAGCTAAGCCAATAGCAAATCTTGAAATACCTTCGCAAACTTCTGTAAAATCGATTCTTCTGTTTTCTATTTCATTCTGAATATCACTGTATCTTACAATAGGACCTGCTATGCATTGGTAGAAAAGACTTGAATAAAGAAGTAAATTTGAAAATTTCTTTTGTGCAGGAACTTCTTCTCTGTAAACATCTACAACATAAGAAACAAGTTGGAACGTGTAGAACGAAATACCAATAGGTAAAACAATATTTGGTATTATTTCAGGTACCCCCAAAATTGCATTGACATTTGAAAGGAAGAAACCAGTGTATTTGAAGAAGCCGATTATAAGAAGATTGATAGCAATTGTAGCGATAAGGAGTGCTTTTTTGGTTCTTTGTTTTTCGCACACATTCTGTATTAAAAGGGCAGAGAGCCAATCAATAAAAGTCATTGAAATTAAAATAAAGACATAAAGAGGCTCACCCCATGTGTAAAACACAAGAGATGCTATTAAAAGTATGTAGTTTCTTAAACTCGTCTTTTTACCTACTGCGTAAAACATAAGGGTTATAGGTAGAAAAGCATAGATAAAAATCAAACTCGAAAATACCATATACACACCAATTTCAAAATAAAATTTTCACCAATACTATATTATATAGATATTCGACAAGAAAAACAAGTCGTTTATTCAATTTTAATAAAATTTACCATAAACCACTGTGTAAATTGTAGTTTAAAGGTTGACATTTACTCTTGACTTAAAGGGCGTTATGTACTAAAATATTATAGTAAAAAATAAACATCCGAAAGGAGTCAATGATTTATGAACTATTCACACGAAGTAGAAAACATGTGCATAGTAGCAAAAGGTCCTCAGCACGGTCCTGCACCTATTCCAGAAGAAGCAAAATGGGTAAAGGCATACGAAATTAAAGACATTTCAGGTTTCACACACGGTGTGGGTTGGTGTGCACCACAGCAGGGTACATGTAAACTCACTCTCAACGTTAAAAACGGTATCGTTGAAGAAGCTCTTGTTGAAACACTCGGTTGCTCAGGTATGACTCACTCTGCAGCTATGGCATCAGAAATTTTACCTGGCAGAACTGTTTTAGAAGCATTAAATACTGACTTAGTATGTGATGCTATCAATACAGCTATGAGAGAATTATTCTTACAGATCGTTTACGGACGTACACAGTCTGCATTCTCAGAAGACGGACTTCCAATCGGTGCAGGTCTTGAAGACTTAGGTAAGGGACTTCGTTCTCAGGTTGGTACAATGTACGGAACACTTGCTAAAGGTCCTCGTTACCTTGAAATGGCAGAAGGTTATGTTACAGGTATCGCACTTGACGCTGACAACCAGATCATCGGTTACAAATTCGTAAGCCTTGGTAAGATGACAGACTTTATCAAGAAGGGTGATGACCCTAACACAGCTTATGAAAAAGCTTGCGGACAGTATGGCCGTGTTGCTGATGCTGTTAAGATTATCGATCCTAGAACAGACGAAGAAGTTAAATAATTAAG
>CALAEU010000273.1 GCA_937891215.1 uncultured Clostridia bacterium | reverse complement strand
GGAATTAGGCGGCGATGCCGGTTGGGGTGAGTTGATCAGCCGGGGTGTGGACATTATCCAGACTGACTGGCCTATGGAGGTTGCCTCTTATCTGCAGCGGAAAGGATGTCAGGAACGGACTTAAGGGATCATTCCCTTAAAATATAAAGCAACACAAACATCACGAGGAGGAAACACTATGAAAACAAGAAAGATCCTGGCAATGCTGATGGCAATCGTCATGATGCTGTCTATGCTGGCTGCCTGCGGTCAGGAGGCACCCGCTGAGGAAGCAGCTCCTGTCAAGAAGATCACCTGCCCCAACTGCAACAGCGAGGTTGCGGAAACCGCTAAGTTCTGCTCCGAGTGTGGCACCAAGATCGAGATTCTGGCTGAAAACGAGATTCTTTGCCCCGTTTGCGGCAAGAAGACCGCCAAGGGCAAGTTCTGTATGGAATGTGGTGCATCTTTAATTGTTAAATGTGCAAAATGCGGTGCAGAAATCCCGACAGGTGCAAAATTCTGCCTTGAATGTGGCGAAAAACTTTAATTTCTGAGGAGTAATTATTATGAAAACATCGTTTAAAATTTATGCTCTTATATGGGCAATTGGTTTCGCAATTTTTAATTTAGTTGCCTTTATTCCAGTTGTAAGTATTGAAGGTGCAGAAATTACATCTTCATTTGTTGTTGCAAATATTTTCTGTGACATTATGTTTATAGCACAACTCGGTTGCGGTTACTTTGCATTTAAAGCAGAAAATAAACAAAAAATGTTTTATAATATTCCAATTGTAACAACAAGTTTAGTAAGTCTTCTTGTTACAATTGTAGCGGCAGTTATTTTAGCGTTAATTCCTGATGTTCCGAACTGGCTTACTGCACTCGTTTTAGTAGTTATAACTTTAGTTTCGGTTGTTGCTATTTTAAAATCGCATTTTGTAGCTGAAACAGTTTCAAAAATTGATGATAAAGTAAAAGCAAAAACCTTTTTCATTAAAAATCTTACTGTTGATGCTGAAACCCTCATTTCAAAAGCAACAACAACTGAAGCAAAAGCAGTTGCAAATAATGTTTACGAAGCAATCCGTTACTCTGACCCTATGACAAATGATGCACTTTCTTCCCTCGAAAGTGAAATTACAAATAAATTCACTGCATTTGAAAATGCCGTTGTAAGTGGCGAAGCACTCGAAGAAACCTCAAAAGCACTTTTGATTTTAGTTGAAGAAAGAAACAACAAATGCAAAATGCTTAAATAATGCACAATGCACAATGCATAATTAGTGAATATGATGGGGCGTTTCTATGAATGATAATTTAATTGTAGATAAAACAAAACAATTTGCTATAAGAATTGTAAATTTATATAAATTTCTTTGTGATGAAAAGCATGAGTATGTTTTATCAAAGCAACTTTTACGTTCTGGTACAAGTATTGGTGCAAATGTCAGAGAGGGCATTCGTGGTCAATCAACTTCAGATTTTGGAATGAAGATGAATATTGCTTTAAAAGAAGCTAGCGAAACTGAATATTGGCTTGAAATTTTACATGAAACAGGTTTTTTGACAGAACAGCAATTCAGTAGTATATATGCAGATTGTGTTGAAGTTAATAAAATTCTGAATAGCATTGTTAAAACAACTTACGAAAAAATCAAGGGGGCAAAGGCATAAAATCATTGTGCATTATGCATTGTGAATTATGCATTGACTATATGGCAGTTTTTAAATGTAAAATGTGCGGTGGCGATTTAGAAATACAGGAAAAAGCAACCGTATGTGAATGTGAATATTGCGGAACAAGACAAACTGTTCCGAGTGCAGATGATGAAAAGAAACTTCAACTTTTTAACAGGGCTAACCGATTAAGATTCAATAACGAGTTTGACAAAGCGGCAGGCGTTTACGAGTCAATTGTTGCTGAATTCCCTGAAGAACCAGAAAGTTACTGGGGTCTTGTGCTTTGTAAATATGGTATTGAATATGTTGATGACAAGAAAACCGCAAGGAAAATACCAACTTGTCACAGAACTGTTCCGGTGTCAATTTTAAATGACAAAAACTTTGAAAAAGCGTGTGAATATTCAGGTGTTGAAGCAAAAGCATTGTACTGTGAAGAAGCAAAAACAATCGACAGAATTCAGAAAAGCATTCTTTCAATTGTTGGTAACGAAGACCCTTATGATGTTTTCATCTGCTACAAAGAAACAGACGAAAATGGTAACAGAACCGAAGATAGTCTGTTAGCACAGGATATTTACACCGAATTAGTAAAAGAAGATTATAATGTTTTCTTTTCGAGAGTTACTTTGCGTGACAAAGCAGGAACTGAGTATGAACCATACATTTATGCCGCTTTAAAAAGTGCAAAAGTAATGCTCTGTATTGGTACAAAGTTCGAGTACTTTGATGCGGTTTGGGTAAAAAATGAATGGGGACGCTATCTTTCAATGATGGCAACCGATAAAGATAAGCATCTTATTCCTTGTTTTAAGAATCTGGATGCTTACGATATGCCACAAGAATTCAAAAATCTTCAGGCTCTTGATATGGGTGAGGTTACTTTCTTTAAAAATCTTGCAAACAGTATTGAGAAATATATCGAAAAAGATACTGTTACTGAAACAGTTATAATTAATTCAGGTCCTACCGCTATTGAACCGTTGTTGAAAAGAGCGTTTATGTTTCTTGAAGATGGCGAATTTAAAGATGCAGACGAATATGCAGAAAAAGTGCTTGATACAAACCCTGAGTGTGCTGAAGGGTATCTTGTAAAAGTTCTTGCAGAAAACTCTTTAAGAAAAAGACGCGATTTGTCTGATTGTGAAAAGCAATATACTTGCAATAAAGATTATCAGAAAGCAGTTCGTTTTGCTGATGAAACATTAAAGAAAGAACTTGATGAGTATCTTTCAGTATGGAAAGAGTACAAATATAACATTGCTTGTGAAAATATGGCGACTGCTACGACAATTGATGAATATAATTCTGTAATTTCAATTTTTGAGATGCTTGAAAATTACAAAGATTCACAAGAGAAAATTGAAACTTGTATGAATAATATCAATGATATTACCAGTGAAAATTGCAGAATTGCAGGTATAAAAAATAGTATCTGCCGAAAGAATATAAGAATAAACGAACTCGAAAAAGATAAAGTGGCTCTTAACAAAGCACTCGAAGAATGTAAAGAGCAGTACCACAGAAGAAAGGCTTTAAGTCTTAAAAGACTGACTGCTTCTCAGGTTGCAATGTTTATTCCTGCTTTTATTTCGACAACGATTATCAGTTTAAATGGCGAGGTAAACCAATCACTTTCAGAAATCTTTGCTTTTCTTACTTTCGGTGCATATATATGGTATTTAGTGGAAGTTTATCTGTTTATGAAAAAAGGCGTTAAAGGTAAAAAATATAAAGTAATATTTTTCATTTACCCATTTATTGGTTTTATTTTCTGCTTAAAAGAATGGCTTTTTATGAAGAAAAACTATAATTTTACAGTCAGTGAAAAATTAAAAGAAATTCAAACCTTAAACAGAAAAATAAGCGAATGTGATATTGAAATATCGAAAGAACAACAAGAAATTAAAAAATTGAATGCTGAGCAAGTGTAATGCTCAGCATTCGTTTTTTATTTCATATATTCTTCAATGCCACCGAACTCATCCATCATCGCCATAATAATATAAAGTCTCGGAATGTGGAAAGGTCCTTTGAAAATGTTACCTTTTAATGTAGTTGAAACGGTGTTGTCATAGTGCAGATAACCGTACCATTCACCACTTTCATTATCAACAAAATATTTTTCACAATATTCTTTGAATTCGTTGTAGAGATTTAAATATTTATCATCTTTAAATACTGTGTGAGCAAGTCTTAAAGCAATCATTGTTTCGCATTGTGGCCACCAGAGTTTCATATCCCATTCAAGTTGAACTGGTGGTTTGCCATCTAAATCTGTAAATGCAATAAGACCGCCGTGCTTTTTATCAATACCAAGTGGTAAAGTTATGTCAATAATTTTCTTTGCGGCTTCAATTGCTTCGTCATTTTTTGTGACAATACCTTCTGCTAAAATAAACCACGCTGCTTCAAGTGAATGACCTGGGTTTACAATTCTGCCGTTAGGTGAATCAATAAATTTACCGTCAACGCTTACACTTTCAAGTAACGCTCTTTCTGTTAAGTAACCGCCGTGTAAAATCTCGTCAAGACAT
>CALAEU010000272.1 GCA_937891215.1 uncultured Clostridia bacterium | reverse complement strand
GTTTTTTCCTTTCCTTCGCATTCTATACTTCTCAACCTATCGCTTGCTTCTAAAGAATACTTTTGCATTAAATCTAATCTAGATGATAAATCATCTATTTTTTCTAAGTTTATATTTTTATATTATAGCAAATTAATATATAAATCAAGTCAAAATTGTGTTGATATGTAACGAGTGTTGTTATATAATGGATTTAGTATTTTCAAAAAGGGTGTTTTTAATGGCAGATAAAATTTTTGATTACATAATTCACGGTGGTGACTATAACCCGGACCAGTGGCTTCATACACCGGAGATTATAGATGAAGATATGCGTCTTATGAATTTAGCGCATGTGAACAGTGCTACTGTGAGCATTTTTTCTTGGGGCTTGTTAGAGCCGGAGGAGGGTGTTTATAATTTCGAATGGCTTGACGATTTATTAGATAAATTACATAAAAATGGTAAAGATGTTATTTTAGCAACACCATCAGGTGCAAGACCAACCTGGTTAGCACAAAAATACCCTGAAGTGTTAAGAGTAGAAGAAAGTGGTATCCGTAACGAATACGGTGTAAGACATAACCATTGCCTTACTTCACCGGTTTACAGAGAAAAGGTAAGAAATATAAATACACTTCTTGCAGAAAGATATAAAAATCACCCCGCAGTGAAAATGTGGCATATTTCAAATGAATATTGCGGTGAATGTCATTGTGATTTATGTCAGGAAGCCTTCAGAGAGTGGCTTAAAAAAGAGTATGACAATGATTTGGAAAAGCTTAATTTCCAATGGTGGAATGGCTTCTGGAGTCATCAGATTACCGATTGGTCACAAATAAATTCACCAAAATTCAGGGGTGAAAATCATGTACCTGCTATGAAGCTTGCGTGGCGCAGATTTGTAACCGACAGCACAATTTCATTTTTTGAGAATGAAATTGCACCTTTAAGAGAAATTACACCTGATATTCCGATTACAACTAATTTTATGAGATTATATGATGGCATAAATTACCAGAAATTTGCTAAAAATATCGATATTTTATCATGGGATAACTACCCGGCGTGGGACAGAGGCTTTAATGAAAAAGAGGCGTGCAGTGTTGCATTCGTACACGATGCATTCAGAACAATGGGCGGTGGTAAACCATTCTTTATGATGGAAAGCACACCTTCACTTGTAAACTGGCATCCCGTAAATAAATTACCTATGCCACGAAGACAAGAGATTTCTTCAATTCAGGCGGTAGCCCATGGTGCAGACAGTGTGCAGTATTTCCAATGGCGTAAAAGCCGTGGCGGTCACGAAAAATATCACGGTGCAGTAGTAGACCATTGTGGTCACGAAAACACAAGAGTATTTAAAGAGGTTGCTCATTTAGGTGAGATTTTAGAAAAGCTTTCAGATGTTGTTGGTGGTAGAAGTGACAGCAAGGTTGCAGTTATTGCTGACTGGGAAGAAAGTTGGGCAACACAATATTTCTGTGGCTTCAATAATGAGCACAGAGAGTATTTTGAGGAATGCACAAAATGGTATAAACCATTCTGGGAAAATGGAATTTCTGTTGATGTAATTGCAATGGATGATGATTATACAAAATATGATTTAGTAATTGCCCCATTCCTTTATATGATGAAAGACGGAACAATAGACAGAATTGAAAGCTATGTTAAAAAAGGCGGTAACTTTGTAACTACATACCTTTCTTGTATGGTGGACAGTGATGACCTTTGTTACTTAGGCGGTTTTCCTGCTGAAAATTTAAAGGAAGTATTTGGAATCTGGGCAGAAGAAACCGACTCCTTACCTGAAGGAATGAAGAACATCGCAAGCTACAACGGTAAAAATTACGATGTTGTGCACGTGTGTGATTTATTGCATTCACAGGGGGCAGAGGTTTTAGGTAAATATGAAACAGATTTTTATAAAGGTACACCAAGCGTAACAGTTAATAGTTACGGAAAAGGTAAAGCCTATTATGTAGCATTCAGAAATGACGATAATTTTGCAACTGATTTCTGTGAAGATTTGATTAAAGATATCAGTTTAAAATCTGACACAGAAATAAAAGCAGAAAATGGTGTAAGCATAAGAAAACGCGGTAATATTATTTTTGTAATGAATTTTTCTGATAACGCGAAAACTGTAATATTAGACAGAGAATACAAAAATGTTGTAACAGGTGAGAGCGTTAGCGGTGCAATCACACTTGATGTTTGCGGTTATATTATTTTAAAATAGGAGTTTTTAGTATGAGAAAGAATTTTGGAAAAGATAACGCAGTTTACCCAATGCCCGTTTTTATTGTGGCGGCGTATGACAAAGATGGAAAACCTAATTGTATGAATGCTGCCTGGGGTGGCATTTACGACACAAATCAGGTTATGGTTTGTATTTCAGAAGGTCATAAGACTACAAAAAATATTTTAGAAACAAAGGCTTTCACAGTTAATATTGCAGACGCTCTTCATGTTGTAGAAGCAGACTATGTCGGCATTGCTTCAGGTAACAAAGAGCCTGACAAAATGGAAAAGGCAGGTTTTACTGTAACAAAATCTGAATTTGTGAATGCACCAATTATAAACGAGTTACCTATGTCAGTTGAGTGTAATTTATTAAAATTCAATGAAGATGGCATTTGTATTGGCGAAATTGTAAATGTTTCTGCTGATGAAAGTGTTTTGGGTGATGATGGAAAAATTGACCCTCAGAAAGTACAAGCAATTACATTTGACCCGATTCATAACACATATATAAAATTAGGCGAAAAAGTTGGTAACGCTTTTTCAGATGGTAAAAAATTAAATGCTTAAAAAATTTGGCCTTACAAATAACCAACTAAAAATAATTGCAATGGTGTCAATGCTTTTTGACCATGTTGGCAAAGAGCTTCTGCCACAATACCCTGTTTTACAGATAATAGGCAGACTTGCTTTCCCGATTTTTGCCTATATGATTGCAGAAGGGTGTTTTTACACAAAAAATAAAATTAAATATTTTCTTACTATATTTATTTTAGGTACAGGCTGTCAGATTGTGTATTTAATTGCAGAGCATTCGTTTTATCAGAATGTTTTAATTACCTTTTCTTTGTCAATTGCACTTATATTCGGTCTGGAAAATTTCAGAGTGAAAAAAGAAAGAATATCCGGAATTAGTTTATTTTTTACTGTTTTAATTGTTTTTACATTGACAATAGTACTTCCGCTGTCTTTAGAAGAATATGGCTTTCAGATAGATTACGGCATTTTCGGTGTGCTTTTACCCGTTGCAGTTTTTTATGGTAAAGACAAAGAACGAAAACTTGTTTACGCTACTGGTGTGCTTGCATTTTTAGCGCACAGTTTTGGCGGTGGTATACAATGGTTTTCACTTCTTTCGATACCAATTCTCGTGCTTTACAATCAAAAACGCGGTAAATATAACATAAAACCGTTGTTTTACATTTTTTACCCTGCACATCTGGTTGTGATTTATTTTATTTCGCTTGTTTTGAATAAATAAACTTCAGGTTTAGTAAACTCTACCGTCATTCGGTTTACATTCTTTTTTATTTATGTTACTCTGCCTTTATATAGAGAAAAGGAGTTTTAATATGGCAAACAAAACAACAGGAGAAATAATTTCTTCCAAAAGACATGAAAAAGGGTTTACGCAAAAAGAGTTGGCTGAAAAATTGAATGTTACAGATAAAGCTGTTTCAAAATGGGAAAGAGATGTTTCTCTTCCTGATATAAATACTATTCCTAAACTTGCTGAAATTCTCGATATTTCAATAGAAGAATTGATAAAATCAAACCCTCAAAATAACACTAAAAATAGAAAAATGGACTATTTAATTGACTTGATTTTAAGAGCAGTTCCAATGGCTTTAGGTGTCTGTGTAGTTGTAACAGCAGTGTTGGATGAACTTCCGGTTAATTCGGGTTTTATAATGTTAGGTTTAGGTGTTTTTTGTATAGGTCTATATTTATTGAGAAAATGAAAAACCGCTCAAGCAGTTTGCACTGTTTGAGCGGAAATTTTATTTAGTTGACAAGAACTTATCTATTTCTTTTAAAAAGTACTCTGCGTTTTCAATTTGTTCTTCTACTTCAGTTTTCGATATTACAAAGAAATCATCGTAATCACTTTCTGTGCGAATATCAAAAAGGACAGAAATAATGTGTGAAATTCAGAAATCACTCCACTATGATGTTTCATATCAATCCGTCAAAGGCAGGTACTGCTCTCATTGCGTGAAATATTGCATAATATGAACGATTAGCAGAGCTTTTGTAATTAGATGAAGAGAGTAAACTTTTTGCTGCATTGAGACATTCTGTAGCATGTTCAAATCGTGCATTAGAAAGCGCTTTCTTTTCTTCAACTTGCATATCGAACACCTTCTTCTATAACATTTTTATAAAATGGCTGTACTTCTGCAAATCTTAAAAAATGGTCAAGTGATTTTACTGTTACAGATACTGTTACATCGTGTTTCAGGCTTAAATCACTTGTTACTTTTGCCACAGAATTCCTGTGTTTTGAAATTTCTTCGGCAGGAATATCGACTGCAAGTAAAATATCGACATCCGATTCAGGGTGATAGTCGCCACGAGCATAAGAACCATACAAAAATGCCTGGTTTATCATATTATTGAAAATTGGGTTGCACAAGTTGTAAACTTCACTTAAAATGCTAATTGCCTCATTTTTATTGCACATACTATCACTCCTTTCTTATTTGGTTTTATTATATCCAAATTTTTAGTATAAGTCAATTATAATATATATTCACTTTTTTATAAGTTTGTGTTACAATAAATTATATTTATTTCTGGGAGTTGATTTTATGAAAAAATTACTTTCATTATTATTAACTGTTATTATATCAGTCTGTGTTTTCTCATCTTGCTCAAGTGGTGATAATAAAAACAATTCACCAACTGAAACAGAAAGCACTACCGAAGCAAATACAGAAACAGTAACAATTTCTTCACGCAATAATCAGGAGCCGCTTGAAATTACTTATGATAATCAGGTTTTATCTCAGGATGAAGTGTATTCGAGTGAAGTTCGTTTCTGGGTTTCAGATGCTATTTCAGGAAACCACCCACAAAGCGAACTGTGGGGAGAAAATGCAAGTAGAAATTTCTCGGTTTCATTTATATCAGATATAAGTGCAACGGAAGATTACAATGCATCTTTAGTCGACTCCAGTGTTGTAATAAAATTCACACAGTTAGAAAAATGCGTTTTAGGCAACGGAAATATGATTTATTATTTTGACGAATCGTGGTATGGTGAGTTTAAAACAAGATATTGCTATTATGAAAAAGATGGCGATTTAATAAAGTTTACATTTAAAGAACAGGTAAGTGAAGAGCATATAAACTTTATTTTAGGTCTTTTTGAATTTAAATAATTTTTGAGTAGTATTTTAGTGGTGATAAAATGAAAGAGAATTTTATTGGTTTACTTATTTTATTTGCATTTTTTATTTTCGTTTTAATTTTTAATGCATTAAGAGTGAAATTTACTGCACGAAAATTGACTGGAAGAAAAGAACATAAAACAGAAGCTGAGCAAAAAGAATATGCCGAAAAACTTGGCGAAATGATAAGGTGCGAAACTGTCTCACATAGTGATAAATATGACGATACTGAATTTAAAAAACTTCGCGAGACAGTAGAAAAATTATTCCCGACAGTTCACGAAAAAGCAGAAAAAAAGACTTTTTCTGACGATTGCTGGATATATAAAATTAAAGGCAAAGACGAAAGCAGAAATATAATGATTATGAGCCATCACGATGTTGTAGCGGTAACAGGCGAGTGGAGTCATCCTGGCTTTTGTGGAGAGATTTTTGATGGTAATTTATGGGGTAGAGGAACAGTTGATACAAAAACACCACTTTTTTCGGAATTCCAGGCAATTGAAGAATTGTTAAGCGAGGGTTTTATTCCCGAATGTAATGTTTATTTAGGTTCTTCTCACAATGAAGAAATCGGTGGTGACGGAATTCCTGAAGCACTTAAATATTTCAAAAAAAATAATATTGAATTTGAAACTGTACTTGATGAAGGTGGTGCAATTATTTCTCCACCATTACCTGGTATCAAAACAAACTGCGCTATGATGGCAGTTCACGAAAAGGGTAGATATACACTTAATTGCTATGCAAAAGAGGGTAGCGGTCACAAAGGTCTTGCGGCAAACAGTAACACACCAGTTGCAAGAATGTCTGCATTTATTACAGAAGTAAATACAAAAAATATTTTTATAAAAAGACTTTACCCCGAAGTTAAAGCGATGTTTACACATCTTTGTCCTTACACACCATTTATTATGACAATTCTTTTTTCAAATCTTTGGTGTTTTGGTGGTCTTTTAAAATGGGTTATGCCAAAATTAAATGCACAGGCAGGGTCAATGGTTGGTACAACTTGTTCTTTCAACGAAATAAATATGAATAAAGAAGAAAAATATTGTCACTCAAAAGCATTTATAAGATGTGTAAATGATAAAGATTTAGAAGAAGATTTAAAGAAGATAGAAAAAATAGCAAAAAAATATGATATAGAATTAGTTCCTGCAGAAAATAACGAGTATTTTAAACCGGCAAAGTTAAATCATAAAGCATTTAACTTTACAAAAAAATGTATAAATGATATTTTCCCTGATGTTATTCCTGCACCGTATATTTTACCTGCAGGTACAGACGCAAGACATCTATGTGAAATATGTGACTGTGTAATTCGTTTTGCACCAATAGAAATGAATGATAAGCAGTTCGCATCAGTACATAGTGAAAATGAGCATATATCATTGAGCGCAATATCAAATTGCGTTGTATTTTATAAGCATTATTTAAAAAATTATAAGTAAGAGAGAATTTTAATTATGAGTGAAAGAATTAAAAAAGCAATAGGAATTGAAGGAACTTTTAAAGAAACTGTATGGCCTATGATTCAGTATTGCTTTGCCAACATTTTTATGGGTGGCGGTGGCTACATCATAAGTATGTATTTTACTATATTCTTAACAAATGTTGTTGGAATGGAATTAAAATACGCTACATTTATTATGATGATTGCGACTGTTTGGGATGGTATCAACGACCCTATTATGGGTTTAATAACTGACCGTACCCGTTCAAAATACGGCAGACACAGAAGATATTTACTTTTAAGTATTCCACCACTTATTGTGTCTTACATAATGCTCTGGAACTCTTTTGGTATTGACGGTAAAGAGCACCCGACTATTGCAGTTTGTTACTATGCATTCGCGTACATTCTTTATAAAACTGCTTACACTATGGTAGATGTTCCGCATACCGCAATGTTACCTACATTAGCACCAGAATATAACAAAAGAACACAATATACATCTGTAAGCTACATTTTTAATTCTGTCGGTATGGTACCATCTTATATTATTCTTTTGATTTTTTTGGCAATATTCGGTTCATCAGATGGTCTTTCAAAAGAATCAAAAATGCCGTTTTTATTGACAGGTATTGTACTTGCAATTGTGTATGCGTGTTCAATATTCGCTACATTCAAAACTTGTAAAGAACCAAGTTCATTAGATGAAGAATTACCACCACTTGATATTAAATTTGCGATAAATGAGTATATTCAGGTATTCAGAAACAAGTCATTCCGCGACTATTTTGCAATGTCTTTCTTCTGGCAGATGGCTCGTAGCTTTTTCTCAACTACCAATGTTTATTATATAACCTATCTTGCAAATCTTTATAAATATTACCCCACATTTAATGCATTTGCAGGTGTATTTGAAACACTTGCTTTCCCGCTTAACTATGCACTTACTATAAAAAAGGGCAAGAGCAAATGTGGTGCGGTTGTTACTCCTTTTATGATTGTAGGTTTACTTATTGCACTATTTGTAAAACCTGCTACACCTGGGGGCAGTGTAACACTTACACTTGTTCTTATGATTTTAGGTGGTGCAGTGCTTTATCCGTTTGGTATGAGTGGTTTAGGCTTTGTGAGTAACAATGTTTTACCGGATTTAACTGATGTTGACGAACTCATAACCGGCAGACGCCGTGAGGGTGTTATTGGTACTTTTAACACTATGGTAAAACAGGTTACCGGCGGTATTATGACATTTTTAGTTGGTACTCTTTTAAATGCATTCGGACTTGTAACAGGTAACGAGGGCGTTTACATTGAGCAGACAGAAACTGCGTTGTGGGGTATAAGAATATGCGTTTCTATACTTCCTGCAACAAGCGCTATAATTGCCTACTTGTTATTAAAACGCTTTAAAATGACAAAAGACGATCACACAATGATAAGAGCCGCTATTGCAACGAAACATAAATACGGCACAGTTACACTTTCTGAATATGAAAGAGAGCGTTGTGAACTTCTTTCGGGCTATAAATTAGAAAAAACCTGGCTTGGCACTTACGAAAGTGACACAGAAGTTCACAGATTGGAAAAAGATATACAAGGGAATTATTTAATTCTTATTGAACAAGAAAAAGAATTAAAAAAACAAAAAGGAAGAATAAAACTTTTACCGTTAATAGCAAC
>CALAEU010000271.1 GCA_937891215.1 uncultured Clostridia bacterium | reverse complement strand
AAATTTCTGACGCATACGGTTAAAGAAACTACGCGCATCGTCTTTATTATCAAGAACATATTCACTGCCAAGAATACGGATAAGTTTATCTGTAACATAGCACTGACGCTCTCTTGTACAGTTTGCTTCAATCAAATCAAATGAGTTCTGTTGAAGATAAACTGCGTCAAGCATTTCTGCCTTTAAATAAACCTGATAGTCAGAAAGACTTGTGCCTTCTTCACCAACAACCTTCATCATAGAGCCGATTTCGTCGCCCTCAAGAAGAATTTTTTTGCAGTATGCTGATTTTTTAGAATCAGTAACTGTCTTATATTTTGACCACGAAATAAGTGGGTCAATTGCAGGGTATTTTCTGGCATCTGAACGCTCACGGGAAAGACCGTGGAATGCACCAACAACTTTAAGAGTTGCCTGTGTAACCGGTTCTTCAAAGTTACCACCAGCAGGAGAAACTGTACCACCGATTGTAACAGAACCTGTGCTACCATCAGGTAAACGCACATAACCCGCTCTTTCATAGAATGCTGCAATATATGATTCAAGATAAGCCGGGAATGCTTCTTCACCAGGAATTTCTTCAAGACGACCAGACATTTCTCTTAATGCCTGTGCCCAACGAGAAGTTGAGTCTGCAAGAAGAAGAACATGAAGACCCATTTGTCTGTAATATTCTGCAAGTGTTACTGAAGTGTAAACTGATGCTTCACGGGAAGCAACCGGCATTGATGAAGTATTACAGATAATAATTGTTCTTTCCATAAGTGAACGACCTGTTTTAGGGTCAGTAAGTTCAGGGAACTCTGTAAGAGTTTCAACAACTTCACCGGCACGCTCACCACAAGCAGCAATAATAACTATATCAACATCAGCATATTTTGATGTTGTATGCTGTAAAACTGTTTTACCCGCACCGAAAGGACCAGGTGTACAGTATGTTCCGCCTTTTGCAACAGGGAAGAATGAGTCTATAAGACGCACCTTTGTTTCCATTGTTTCCTGTGGTGCTAATCTTTCACTATAACATTTAACTGCGCGTTTAACCGGCCATCTGAAAGCCATTGAAATCTCTATTTCTTTACCGCGTTCATCTGTTACTACTGCAATAGTTTCATTTACTGTATATTCGCCTTTTTCATTGATTGACTTTACTGTGTAAGTGCCAAGCAAGTTAAATGGAATAAATATTTTGTGAGTAAATGGTCCTTCAGGAACTGTACCTATATATTCACCTGCTTTTAAAGTGTCGCCAGGCTTTGCAGTTGGTGTAAATTCCCATTTCTTTTCGGCATTTAAGCCATCGGCATAAATACCTCTCTCTAAAAACCAACCTGCTTGTTCTGCTAAAACAGGCAACGGATTCTGAAGACCATCATAAACCTGACCCAAAAGACCAGGTCCTAACTGAGCAGATAACATTTCACCAGTGAATTCTACATCGTCACCGCATTTAATACCGCCAGTCATTTCATAAACCTGAATCTGTGCGATATCACCTTTTATACGGATAACCTCACTTTTGAGTTTAACATCATCTACTTTAACATAACAAATTTCGTTCATGGAAACATCGCCTGTAAACCTTACTGAGACGAGGTTACCATTAACGCTTACAACCTTACCTATATTTTCGGTCATCATATAACCTCCAATCTTTCTCCACTCATAATGGAGCTGTAAATATTCTTATATGCAGTTTCTCCGCTTTCAGTATCAAACTGTTTAATACGCGAAATCAACTTTAATTTAAGTCCGTAATAGAAAACAAAATCTTCTGAGAAAGAATCCATAGGTCGCAAAGACTCTAAAAATTCTAATCTGTATTTATTCAGGAACTTTTCTGCTTCCATCGGGTTTTCTATTTCTACCGCTTCGCGCACTGCCTGCTGGAGTTCTACCGGAACGGAGTTTTCATTCATCTCGAACTGTTTTTTCATTTTATCAGCACGGGCTTTACCGAGCACTAAACGCAATTTGCGTTCGCCATCGTTCCACGCTTCTACTAAAGAAGAACTTGATTTTTCATAATCTCTTGATGGCATAAGTGTCAGTTTTTTTAGTTGTTCCTGTGACTTTTTACTTAAAAAACGCTCACAAAGTTCAAAAAAGCGTTCTTCAGTAATAGGCATAGGAACATTCTCTGAAAGTCCGTCTAATGAAGGCAGTTGAGATATTAAATAATACTCAGCCATAATTATTCAGCCTCTCTTAAAAGTGACGCAATTTTAGGACTAAGATAGTCTGCCAACATCTCTGTAACAGAATCTTTTGAGTAATCGTAATAAGCTCCGCCCTCATTTACAGCAATACGGAATCCACCGTCAAAATTATCATTTGCTTTGAGAGTGATACCTTTTTGCATTTTGTCTTTAAGACCTGAAACTACTGTTTCTTCAAGTTTCTTTAAATCTTCACTATTAAGAATAACAGTTATGTCTTCCATCTCAGGGTTACTTGTCCAACCATCAACCGCTTTTACAATAATCTGTGCCAATTCTTCACTTGAATAAACGCCTGAAACAGTTTCACTTAAAATGGCTTTAAGTTCTTTAGTAACACTTTCCCTGAAAGAAATAAGTAAGTTTCTGCCTGCCTGACGAAGAGCATCTTCGCCTGATTTTACTGTTCTTTCATTTTCTGTTTTAGCGTCAAGCATAAGTTTTTCAGCTTCTGCTTTTGCATCAGAAATGATTTTTTCAGCTTCTGCTTTTGCCGCAGTAAGTATAGCTTCAGCCTGAGTCTCCGCTGCTTCTACACCATCTTTTTTAATCTGGTCGATAAGCTCCTGTAATTGTATTTCCACAAAGCTCTCTCCTTTTCTTTTGATTTCTGTATATAAAATACCAAAGTTGATTTTAACATAAAATCACCAAAATTTCAATACTTTCAATTGAAAATTTGGTGATTTTCGTCTATTATTTTTCTCTAAATGAAATTTTTGGAGTTATTACCTTTTTTATTCTGATACCCTACCAATTTTTTCAAGTGGGATATTCTCAAAATTCGGGATTGACTCTCTCAACTTCTCAATATCTTTAATATTATAGTCGCCATTTTCCGCATCAACAAAAATTCCATCCATTTTGTTAAGCGAATATAGTTCGTTGTGTGATATATCACTGAACTCATAAACTGAAGTATATATTTCACCAAGTCTTATTCCATTTCCTACTATAAGATTTCCTTTAACAACACTTGTAGGATTAGGTATATATTCAGGTGAATCTGCTTTTTGAATATCATCGGTCATAGTGCTGTATTGCGGTAATTTTTCTTGCCACACTTCGCTCTGCCAAGGGGAATTATAAAGTGTTTCCCACATATCACCGGTATCTGTATAAGCATGAGTAAACCAACCTCTTTCTAAAGCACCCTCTCTTGCTCTATCATCAAATCTTACCACATTTTCTCCGTGATTTATAATAATATTGTTGGTTACAATATTATCACGCCCACCACCGATGTGAATTGAATTACCAGGGACATTTACGAGTAAGTTGCCATAAACAGTCTGACCCGAAAGTGCATCATCAAGATAAATTCCGTCAGGAGTAAACTCTAACGAGCCTAAATCAGAAACACAATTATATCTTATGATATTGCCATACCATACCCAGCTTCTGCCGGAGTAGATTGCACCCGCATCATCAGAAAGCAAACAAACATTATGAATATTATTATACTCAATTATATGATTATTGCCTTTGTATGTAATCGCCTCGTGAGGTGAGTCGTGCATTTCGTTATGACTGCAGATATTACCAACACCAAGCAGTGTTACTGCAGGCTGATAGGTCTGATAAATTTCTGACCAGTGGTGAATGTAGTTATTATCGGCTACACTGTTACCTGAGGTAAGTGTTTCGGCATCACCACCGTCAAGAATAATGCCACCCTTACCAGTTCTTGTAATTTCATTGTTGTAAGCGTGGTTATTACTACCCGTCATAACAAGTGCGTTACCAGCGACATTTTTAATAACACAATTCTGAATATTATTGTTATCACCTGTTATAACAATTCCATCATCTCTTGTACCCTTAAAGGTAATTCCATCAAAGGTAATGTAATCAACCTCTGCACTTATTATTGGCTCAAGTGACAATGAAAGGTCAATTTTTGCATTTTCAAAGCGTTCCTTCTTCCAGAGGAAAAGTAAGCCCTTTTCTCTGTCTAAATACCATTCACCTTCTGCAGTCAACTCTTCAAATACATTAAAGAAATAATATGGTGCATCTGTTTTTGTACCATAAAGACTGACAAATTTTGGTGAAAGTTCACCTGTCTGGGCATTAAAACTACCAATAGGTGAAGAAGCATCTGCCCAGTCATATTTCCAATATCCGAACATCCAGATGTCACTGAGATTTTTCCAACCGGACATTTTCTCACTAAGTTCTGCATTTACCTTATAGACATCACTTTCAGGGTTGCGAATCTCATCCCAATTTTCAACCTCTGTAAGAGCACCATCAGATTCTTTTCCTAACCCTGTTTTTACAACCTCTTCTGTATAAAGATATTCATTATTATCAGGGTATCTTGCAAGTGTTTGTCTTATATCGTCAACAAAAAGTTCACAATAAAGCGGACCTACATAGTCACCATCGTAATTTTTTGCAGTATGATATGAACCTATAGCACATATTTTACCCCAATTCTTTTCGGTAAGTGAATAAGGTGCTTTTGTCAAATCAATTGCAACAACATTTTCCTGTGCATCTTCTGAAAGTCTTTTTGCAAATTCAGGATATTTTGTCACACTTTCAAAATCATCACTTAAAAGTGTAACACCACCATTGATTACTACTTCACCGTTATAAGAACAATATGTAACAGGACATTCTTTTGTGCCAGAATCTTCTTTTGTGAATACAAGTGACGAAACGCAGTATTCACCTGCTTCTATACAAACAGTTATACCATTTTTATTTGTTTTATCAGTATTTCTTACTGCTTCAATTGCCTTTTCAATTGTAAGGAATGGAGCATCCTTTGTACCGCTATTGTTGTCTTTACCTTTTGTGCTTACATAAAAATCGCCTTTAATCATTTTTTCATCATCTTCTATTTCTTTATACGTTGAAAGAACTGGTACAGGTGCTTTATAATTTTCATATATTATATCACCTATATGAGTACCGATATAAGAATAACTACCTGCAACAAACCCTATAAAAACTGCAAGTGTGGCTATTGATTTCAATGTTTTTTTACCGAAAATTGTAAAAACACAAACCACAGTTAAAACCGCAGTTATAACAAAAGTTAAATAAACGGGAACAATTAAACCTACTAACTGAAACTCGCCCTTACCCACAATTAAATTTATTATAAAAGTAACAACAAGAAGAATTATTGCAACTACTAAGGCAGAAAGAAGTGAATTTTTAATTTTTGCTTTTTTATCTTTGTTTTTTGCAATACTTATGCATAAAGCAAGTAAAGCACTACCAAGGCACACAACTATTGCAAGAATAAAAAGAAGTGGTGTGTATCTATAGCAAAGGTATTGAAAATGGTAATAATAAAGTCCTATAAGAGAACACGCAATACCAAGCACAAGGCACAATATTTCACAAATTATTTTTTTACTGTTTTTAATTTTTTCCATAACAAAATTACCCCTTATTTAAAATTATACTTTGCCGCATACTTTGTTAAATCTGAGAAATCAGTTAAAAATTTTCCCATAGTAAAACCTCTTAAAAATACATTTCAGCATAACTTAAAACTATTTTTCTTGACTCGTCTGTCTTGTCAGGGTCTTTATCGAGTGCGTGACCTGAATTTTCATAAACTAAAAAGTCGTTTTTTATGCCTGCTTTTGTAAGAGTGTCTATAAATATTTCAGCATATTCAAACGGCACGAGTTCATCAAGCACACCTTGAAAAACTGCAGTTGGTACACATTCCTTTGAAACATAAATTTGTGGCGACATCTTTTCAAGTGCTTTTTGTTGCGCTTCATTTAAAAGTGTATCTTTAGTAATTTTTACACCACAACAATTTGAAAGAACACCATATTTCCAATCTTCAAACTCGCCTTTAATACCCATAAGAAAATTCTCTGCCCAACAGTTTACAGGCGGACAGAAAGCAGCTACTGCAACGGGCATTATTGGTGCTTCGCACTTTCTTGTGTAAGCGTAAAGGAGTGACAAGTGCGCCCCCGCAGAAGCACCTGTTAAAATCGTATTTTTAACATCGAAACCGCATTCTTCGCATCTTTCCTTTATAGTACTTAATGCTGAAGTTATATCATCAAGCTCGTGAAATACATTTATTTTTTCAGTAACGAAACGATAATTCATAGTAGCACAGATATACCCTGAAGAAACGTAAAATTCCGCCTCGTTTTTATAATCTGATTTGTCACCGTTACTCCAGCCACCACCGTGAATTAAAAGTATAACTCCCGATTTGTTTTTTACGTTTTCTGGCACGAACAAATCAAAAACGTGTCTTTCGTGATTCCCGTACGAAATATCTTTTAACACAGAATAATTTTCACCCATATTATTTTTCTCCGAAAACATCTTTAATTGCTTCAAGGTAGCCGTAGCCGTAAAGGTCGTCTGGCTCAAGGTAGCTTGTTTCAGTCCACTCGTTCCAACTGTTTACAGTTATAAAAGGTGATTTCATAATACCCTTTTCAAGTGAAGTGTCTGCAAAATTTTTGATTTTTTCACAGGCAATTTTAAAGTTTTCAGGCGTATTGTTTTCAATTACTCCGGGCACGAAGTTATTAAATCTTACGTTGTTATCCCAACCGACTGAAATATTCGGGTAAAAAGGAATTGTAAGATTTTCTGCCTCTTTTTCTATTGCTTTTACATAGCTTTCTGTAACATCATTAAAATCGCCATCTAAATCTGCAGAGCAACCCCAGTTGTAACTGGTTACAGAATCAACACCTAAAAATTCGTACATTTCACTTGAACAGGCACCTTTGTTTGAGTCTTCATCTTTTAACCAGTTGAAAATTCTGTCACGCCAATGAACAACTTGAAAATGAAGTCCTGAAAAACCTGCTTCTTTGGTTTTTCTTCTGAACTCCTCCAAGCCTTTTTTACACTCATCGCTTGTACCAAATGAACGGATAAAATTGTCTATATCAAAAATCATATAAACAGGGCAACCGTCAATTGTGTAGTAATTATTTCTTTTAAAATAATTTTCAATTGTTCTGTCGCAGATTTCGGAGAAAATTTTTGGTGTAACAACACCGCTCCAGATAACTGTTGACAAATCATTATCAGAATTTCTCTTATCCCACAAATGATTTGCATCGTGGTTTGCCCACATAAGACAAAATTTCATCTTTTCATTATTTTTTGCTTTCAAAAATCCGTCATTAAGACAGTTTTCTAAAAATGGTCGGTTATCGTACCAGTACCAGTCATAAATAAACACATTAACACCATAAGAAACTGCGCACTCAATCTGCTTTTCCATAACAGTACTGTCTGCTTCGTTTTCGTAACCCCATAAAGGAACACGAGGCCATCTACAACCTTTATAACCCTTGTTTGTCATAGCCTTTACAGTCTGCCATTCACCAATTCCATCAGGCCAGAAAATTCTTGTTCGGGTCTCGTCACCTGTATATGACGGCCACACAAATGCGGCGATATCGTAGTTAGACATAATAGTTCACCCATTCTATATTTTCTTTGTATGAAGATAACATTATTTATAAAAACTTTCTGCCATAGCATCAAAATCATGGGATGAATCTACTG
>CALAEU010000270.1 GCA_937891215.1 uncultured Clostridia bacterium | reverse complement strand
CAAGAATAAAGCGCTATCTCTACGAAAAGAAAGAATACCTGCCAGATGATGAGATGAGTTTCACCCCTGCACTCGTTAACAGAATTGACAGAAACACAAGCGGAATTATAATAGCTGCTAAAAACGCTGAATCTTTAAGAATTCTCAATGAAAAATTAAAGCAACGAGAATTACATAAACTTTACCTTTGTGTAGTAATTGGCACCCCAAAACAAAAAGAAGGTATTTTAAAAGATTATCTCCAAAAAAATGAGAAACAAAACAAAGTTTATGTTTCAAGCCAGAAGACAAATGACAGCAAAGAAATTACTACAAAATACAAAGTATTATCTTCCAAAAACGGACTTTCACTTGTTGAAGTTGAACTACTCACAGGCAGAACCCACCAGATAAGAGCGCATATGAGTTCATTAGGTCACCCACTTTTAGGTGATGGTAAATATGGCACAAATGAACAAAACAAAAAATTCGGTGGCTATAAAAAGCAATTTTTGTATTCATACAAATTAGTTTTTGATTTCAATAGCGATGCAGGTATTTTAAATTACCTGAACCATAAAGAATTTCAGGTTCAGGATGTCTGGTTTAAAAAAGAATTTTTAAATGATAAATTATAAAATAAATTACCCCGATTGATAAAAGAATTATCAATCGGGGTAATAATTTTATTCTTTTGTTGCTTCTTGTTCAGATTTTATTTTCTTCGCTTTCTCAAGAAGTTCTCTTTCAGCAATAGCTATTTTTACTTCTTGTTCAACTTTAACTTGTTTCTTTTGATATCTGAAGTACCAGATAACACCAATTACAACAAATATTAAAGCAACACCAATAATAAATACTGCTGAGCTTTCTGTAACATTGATTGTAACTAAATCTTTATTGAAGTAGTAGCAACCATCAAATACATTATCAGAATACTCTGTAAGGTTACTGTTTACAATAAATTCACGGAGTTCGTTACAAGAAGCGAACGCATAGTCACCTACATTTCTTGCTCCTTCCGGAAGTGCTATTGTAAGAATTGCATCACAATCAAAGAATGCTTCATTACCAATTCTTTCAATTCCACCAGGGAAAGTAATCTCCGCAAGATTATCGCAATCATAAAATGCTCTGTCTGCAATAAATTTAATATCATCAGCAATTGTATAGCCACCATGTTTACCTGCAGGATACATAGCAATTGTATTGAATGAATTATCTTCATCTGCTGAAATTACAACGCCATCTACTGACTTGAATTTTGCATTACCTTCTTTTACATTAACTGTTTCAAGTGCTTTACAACCAGAGAAACTCATTGGGTCAAGCTCTGTAAGTGTTGCAGGAAGTTCAATTGTCATAAGTTTTTCGCAATTTGAAAATGCATATTTTGCAATTGTTTCAATTGAACCTAAATCAACTTTAACAAGCGATTTACAGTTAAGGAATGCATCAACTGGAATATTTTTGATTGTTGTAGGAATTTTAATTGAAGCAAGTGCTACGCAATCTTTGAATATTGCTTTGCCCATTGTTTCAAGAGCATTTGAAAGAGTAATCTTTTTAAGTAATGCAGCTCCCTGGAATGCATTATTACCAATTACAGTTACTGAATTTGGAACTACGATTTCAGCAATAGCTGAATCAGCAAATGCATAAGCACCGATATATTTAACAGTTGTAGGAATTGTTACTGCTTTAACTGTTTTATTATTTACCGCATTATCTGCAATTGAAGTTGTTTGGTCAGCAATTTTAACTTCAGCTACATTTCCTGTTACTTTATAGAGAACAGGACCAGCGTAAACCACGCCAACTTGTGATTTGAACCAACTTGTAACATCAAGAGCACCATTCTTTACATTCACGAGAGATGCTGGGAATGTAATTTTATTTATACCTGTTGCCAAATTGAATGCGTTAGCAGCAATAACTTCTGTACCATCTGCAATTTTAAGTTCTGTAAGTGCATTGTTAGCAATTGCTACAAGAGTTTTACCATCAGCAGAATAAATAGCACCTGCTGCAACTTTGAAGTTCTGGTTATCGTTTGAAACTGCAATCTTTTTAAGTGATTTACAGCCTGTAAAAGCAGTCATATCAAAATCATTTACATTAAGAGGAAGATTGATTTTTGCAAGAGCAACGCAGTTCATAAATGAACCAGTACCAAGCTTTTCAAGGTTTTCACCTAAAACAACTTCTTTAAGTGATTTGTTATCTGCAAAAGCTTCTGTGCCTATTCTTACAACACCATTACCAATGTTCGCAGTAACAAGACCTGTATTTTTAAATGCATAAGCAGAAACATCACTAAGTGTATCAGGAAGATTAATTTCAGTTAATGATTTTGTACCTTCAAAAGCAGATTTACCGATTTTTGAAACATTTGAACCAAGTTCAACTGACTTAAGATTTTCCGCATTCTTAAATGTTTCAGAATTAATTACTGTAACTGCCTCTGGAAGAGAAATTGAAGTTATTTTTGCTGATTCAAATGCATTATTACCAATTGTATCAAGTGCAGAATCCTGTGAAATTTTTATTTCTGTAATTGCAGCATTTTTGAAAGCACCTTCACGGATTTCAGAAACGCCTTGTGGAAGTTCGAATGCACCAGTTTTACCTGCTGGGAACATTATAAGACTGTTACCTTTTTTATTGTAAAGAACACCATCAACTGATGAATATTCTTTATTTTTATCTACAACTGTAAAGCCTTCAAAAACTTTGTTGTTAAGGAATAAATCTTTACCAAGTGAATTAACGTTTTTACCTAATTCGAGTGTTTTAACTGCAGTACCCTCAAATGCTCTTACGCCGATGTCACTAAGAGTTTCCTGAAGCTTAACGCTTGTAAGAGATGTACAACCAGCAAAACTTTCGTAACCGATTGTTGAAATAGTACATTCGGAAAAATCTGCTTCTTTAAGGGAAGAACAACCTTTGAATGCACCAGCTTTAATAATTGAAACTGCTGAACTGCAAACCATTGTTTCAAGGTTTATACAATTCTGGAATGCATAAAAACCGATTTCTTCAACGTCAGGGCCAAACTCAATTGTTTTGATTTGCTCACAACCAAGGAATGCATAAGGTTCAATGATTGAAACGCCTTCTGGGATTACAAGGTTTGTTACATTACCTTTATAACCATAGCAAATTCTGCCGAAAGCAAGAGCACCGTCAGGTTGACTCTGCTCCCAAGCTGTACCTGTTAAAGCGTCTGGAGAAACACCTTTTAAGTTTTTATGTGCCTTTGCATCTTTAAGAGAAGTACAACCATAGAATGTACGAGCAGGAATATTAACAACTGTATCAGGAATTGTAACGTCTGTAAGAGAAGTACAACCTTCAAATACTGCTTCACCCATAGATGTTACAGATTTGATTGCTTTTACTTCTTTAAGAGAAGTACAACCCATAAACACTCTGTCACCGATTGTAGTAATATTGTTTGTTGCTGTTACCTCAGTGATTGTTGTGTTATTCATAAAAGCTTCGTCAGCAATTTCAATAACTTTAAGGTTATTGATTGAAGATGGGATTTTAACTTCAGTTTCAGTACCAACATAACCTACTAAAATAGCTGCTGAACCGTCAGAAGTTCTTACATACTCAAAGCCATCTTCTTGCTTTTTATTGAGTTCGATTTCTTCTTTGGAAAATTCAATCACTTCATCTTCCGCAAAAGCTACTACAGGAGTGACTGCCACAAAAGCGAATATTAAAATAAACGCTAAAATGCCACTCAAAGGTTTTTTCAATGCTGTCATTTAACACGCATCCCTTCCACTAAAAAATTCTGCATAATACAAACTATTATACTAGTTTACATACTACAATATTATACAATACCCCCGTTCAGTTGTCAAGCAATCAGCCTGTAACTGAACGGGGTTTTATGCTTTAAAAATAACCAAAATTTACACTAAATTTATGTGTAAGTTACACTATGATTTCACTCTTCTACTGCTCTTACAGTGTTTTCAAGAAGCATTGTAATTGTCATTGGTCCTACACCACCAGGCACAGGTGTTATATATGAGGCTTTTTCCTTCACGCTTTCAAAGTCAACATCCCCACAAAGTTTGCCGTTTTCATCTCTGTTCATACCAACATCAATTACTACTGCACCCTGTTTCACCATATCTTCTGTAACGAATTTTGCTTTACCGACTGCGGCAACTAAAATATCTGCAGAAACTGTTTCTTCTTTTAAATTTTCTGTTCTTGAATGACAGATTTCAACTGTACCATTTTCTTTAAGCAAAAGCATTGCCATAGGTTTACCTACAATATTACTTCTACCGATTACAACACACTTTTTACCGCTTACAGAAATGTTATAGAATTTAAGCATTTCCATAATACCAGCAGGAGTGCAAGGCAAAAATGTATAGTCACCAATCATAATATGACCTACATTCTGCGGATGAAATGCATCAACATCTTTCTCAGGTGAAATAGTATTTATAACTGCATCTTCATTTATATGATTTGGTAAAGGAAGTTGGCAAAGAATACCATTTACTCTGTCATCATTATTAAGTTTTTCAACAAGTTCTTTTAAATCCTGTTCTGTTGTATTCTCTGGCAAAGCATATTCAAAAGACTCAATACCGACTTCAAGACAACCTTTTTTCTTATTATTTACATAAACTCTCGAAGCAGGATTTTCGCCAACAATAACAACTGCAAGACCAACTGTTTTGCCTTGTGATTTCAAAGATTCAACACGACTTTTAATCTGCGCTCTTTTTTCTTTTGCTACTTCCTTACCATCAATTATAATTGCCATTATTCTTCACCTTTTTTATCATCATCCGCAAAATCTGCGTTTTTATTATCTTCTTTAACAGGTTTATTTTTCTTTTCTTTTTTTACTTGCTTTTCATCTGTGGGAAAATAGTCAACACCTTCAATTAAAACAGGTTTATTTCTTAAACTTAAGAGTTTAACTATAAGAACAACCGCACAAACTAGTACAATTACAACTGATAAAACCTGTGAAACTCTTAAACCAGTATCACCTATATAAAGACTGTCTGTGCGAAGCCCTTCTACAACTGCTCTTTCAATTCCGTACCATATACCGTAGCACAAAAATGTCTGACCGCTAAACTTTCTAAATCTGCGTGTAATAACGTAAAGCACTAGCACACCAAGCATACACCACGCGAATTCATAAAAGAATGTTGGGTGAACAAACAAATTATTCGCCTCAATATATTCTGGTATATTCTCAACACCCTGAAGTCCGTAAAGTTCAGGATTTTTCTCTATGTACGAAATGACTTTATCGCTCATCATTCCGTAATTACCATTTGTAAACACTCCGAACGCTTCCTGATTAGCATAGTTACCCCATCTGCCTACACCCTGACCTATCAAAAGCGACATTCCTGCACAGTCAAGTAAATTATAAAAATTGAGTTTTTCAACCTTACAAGTGATAAACGCGGCAATAAGTCCACCTATAATACCGCCATAAATCGCAAGGCCGCCACGCCATATCTGGAAAATTTCTTCGGGGTGCACACTATAATAATCCCACTCAAAAGCAACATAATATGCTCTTGCGCAAATTATTCCACCAAACATACCATATATTAAAACATCGACCATTTTGCTTAAATCCATTTTCCATGTATAAGCAATTCTACCGCCAAAAAGTGCGGCTAAAACTAATCCGAACGCAATAATAACGCCATACCACTTGATAGAATAGAGATTGCCCCCTACATAAAATTCACAAAAAACAGATGATACATCAAATACATTTTCAATTCCGCCAAATGACACTCTCGAAAAGTCTGCAAACCATTCAATCATAATTAACTCCTAAATTTCTTTTGGCATAACTACTGAAAGCACTGCCAAATCTTTGTTAAATGAATTTTTCAGTAACTCGTAGCAATATTCTGCTGTAATTTCTTTTAAAACTTTAAATTCAGAGAAAAGGTCATCGTTATCAAAATGAGATACAACAAGACCATTCGCAATAGTATCAACGTCTGTAAATGCTCTTACTGTCTTGCCGTAATGTTTCTTTCTAACAATTTCAAATTCTTCACTGGTAAAACCTTTTTCTTTGTAATAAGATATTTTCTCATCAATAAGTTTTGCAACTTTTTTAGGGTCAAGCGACTCACCAGAAAACATTGGTGTAGCATAACCGTGACCATTGAAATATTCAGTTGAAAAACTATCATTTATAAGACCACTGTCAAGAAGTTCTTTATACAAATCAGAACTCTGCCCTGCGACCATATCTAGAAGCAAACTTTTACCAATAGTTTCTTTTATTGTTCTTTCAGGGGTTTCGTAATTTTCTTTATAACCAAGACAAAAAACAGGTGTTACGAGCGCGAGTTTTTCTTCAACATACTGATTCACTATTGTCTCAGGCTCATCCTTAAATGCTCTTTCAACAGTAACTTTTTCTTCTTTTTCCAAAAGCCTGTCAGCAATTTCAATCACTTCTTCTGGTGTTACATTACCTGCAACTGCAAGTGCCATGTTTGAAAGATTATAAAAAGTATCGTAGCAATCAAAAAGCATTTTTGCAGTAATCTGTGAAATAGATTGCTTTGTACCCGCAATATCAATTTTCACGGGGTGATTATGATACATGCCCGAAAGCATATTAAAAAGACAAACCCAATCAGGTAAATCTTTGTACATATCTATTTCCTGACCGATAATGCCCTGTTCTTTCTGTACAGTTTCTTCTGTGAAATAAGGATGTTTCACGAAGTCAAGTAAAATTTCAAAATTTTCTTTGAAATGACCTGTACAAGTGAAAAGGTAGCAGGTTCTGTCAAAACTTGTGTAGGCATTTGCCGATGCACCAGTTTTCGCATACCTCTGAAAAGCGTCAAGTTCTTCACTTTCAAAAAGTTTATGTTCTAAAAAGTGCGCAGTACCCTCAGGAATTTCAATAAATTCATCTTTATCACTTCTTTTGAAACGAGTGTCAATTGAACCGTATTTTGTACCGAATACAGCATAGGTAGAAGCATAGTCTTTTTTAGGATAAACAAAAATTTTAAGTCCTGATTTATGGTCTATTGAATAATAACCTTCATCTAAAATATCATTTTTGATATATTCCATTATTCTTCATCCCCCTCCTCTGTACTTTCCAACATAAATACAGTATCAAGTGTTACATCATTTGCTGCTCTTATAACATCTGCTTTTGTAACACCTTTAAACATATTTATATAATCTTCAGGATATAAATATTCACTGTGTTCAAGTTGAGTTGTGAACCATGAATCAAGCCCTTCAGGACTGTCGCTCACACTTCTGAACGCATCTTCAAGTGATTTTTTAGATGCTTCTAAATCTTCTTCTGTAAAATTACCTTTTTTAATTTCCTCGAGTTGATCTAAAATAGCATTTTTAGCTTTTTCTTCATTGAAACTTTCAATACCACTCTGAACAATCATTATACCTTTAGCCCTTATCATTCTTGAAGAACAATAGTAGCAAAGGCTCATTTCTTCTCTGACAACTTTAAATAGTTTAGAGTTAGGGTTACCGCCGAAAACATCAGACATAATTCTCTTTGCGGCATAGTCATCGTTACGGTCTTTCATCCCCATTCTGAAGCCCATAACAAGTTTTCCTTGTTTTACAGGTGCAGTTTCTTTTACATAAGTAACATCTTCTGCATTTTCAACATAAAGAGTTTCTTGTTTTCCAGGTTTTCTATCAATACCTTCAGTATATTCTAAAAAGAGATTTTTAATATTTTCTGTTTCAATATTACCATTAGCACTTACAGATACAAGAATTTTTGATTCTTTCAGAAGTTTTTTGTAGGCAATAGTAAGAGTTTCTTTTGTTACAGCGTTTATATCCTCAACAGTACCAAGTCTGTTTATACCATAAAGTTCTTCTTCACACATTATTTCTTCAAGACGATTTTTAGCATAAGTTCTCTTATCACTCATTTCTGCACCCAACTGCTCTGCCAAAAGACGTTTTTCACTTTCAACCTCGTCACTATCAAAAGTACCATTTATAAATTTAGGGTTGAAAATCAATTCAAAAAGAACACGACAACATTCTGCTACTATACTTTCGTTATCAAGTGCAAATCTATCGTCAATAGAAGCAATAGCAAGTTTTAAAACCTGATTTTCACCAATTTTTGAAACATCTGCTAAAATTTCTGCTCCATAAAGAGTTGCAAGTTTCTTTTCAAGCAATGTAACAGTTGGATATTTTTCTGAAGAACGAGTAAGAATATTAGGAATTAACGCAAAAACAGATGCATCATCTGAAAGTGGAATCATAAAGCTTACAGATGCACACGCAGTTTTAAAACCCTCCGCCTTAACAGTACAGAATTCTGTTGCTTCACCTATATTTTTAAAGTCAAATGTGTATTTCAAAGAACCACTCCTAAATTTATTAGGAATTAGTTTACCACATTTTACTAAATATTTCCATAGTTTTTGAGTTTTTTTCATACAAATAACCCCATAATGTTCATTTTATACTTATTATTGGCATTTTTTACATAACTATGCACCAGTTTCAATTGACAAACTGAAAACTATATGATAATATATCTCAGTTAAATACTGTATAATAATTCTTTTTAAAGGAGTTTTATAAATGTCAGGACATTCAAAATGGAGCACAATTAAAAGAAAAAAAGAAAAAACTGACGGTGCAAGAGCAAAAGTCTTTACAAAAATTGGTAGAGAGATTGCAGTTGCAGTTCGCGAAGGCGGACCAGACCCTGCAGGTAACTCTAAATTAAAAGATGTTATTGCAAAAGCAAAAGCAAACAATGTTCCTAACGAAAACATTGAAAGAATCATAAAAAAAGCTGCTGGTGATAACTCAACTGAAAACTACGAAAATATCGTTTACGAAGGCTATGGCCCAGCAGGTATTGCAGTAGTTGTTGAAGCACTTACAGATAACCGCAACCGTACCGCTGGTGATGTTCGTCACTACTTTGACAAATTCGGTGGTAATATGGGTACATCTGGTTGCGTTATGTTTATGTTTGACCGTTTCGGTGTTATCATCGTTGAAAAAGATGGTATTGACGAAGAAAAACTTATGGAAGACGCTATTGAATGTGGTGCAACAGATTTCCTTACAGATGATGAAGAAATCTTTGAAATCCGTACAGAGCCTAACGATTTAGGTGCTGTAAGCGGTGACCTTGAAGCAAAAGGTTATAAATTTGTTTCAGCAGAAGTTGCTTACATTCCACAGACTTATACTCGTCTTGAAGACCCAGACCAGATGAAACAAATGAGCAGAATGTTAGAAATGTTTGAAGATAATGACGACATTCAGGCAGTTTGGCATAACTGGGAAAATGAAGACGAATACGAAGGCTAATTTTCAATTGATTTTCGCGTAAATTCTATTGATTTTTAAGTTTAAATAAGGTATAATACTTCCTAGCGCAGTTATTTACACTCAGCTCCGTCATGCGACGAGTGGGTCCTGTGCGACGGGGCACCGTGAACCATGTCAGGCGGGGAACCGAGCAGCATTAAGCGGATCGTTCTGTGCGCCACAGTCCGCCTATTCGTCGTATGACCGAGTTGAGTGTATTATTTTTAATTTTCTTACAAGGGGTGAGCAAAATGCATAAGGCACTTTACAGAAAGTGGCGTCCACAAGTTTTCAGCGATGTTTCAGGGCAAAGTCATATTACAGAAACATTAATGCACGAAGTTGAGGCAGGCAGACTTTCTCACGCGTATCTTTTTACTGGTTCACGCGGTACAGGTAAAACAACTTGTGCAAAAATACTCTCAAAGGCAGTTAACTGTCTTAATCCCCAAAATGGTAACCCCTGTAATGAATGTGAAGTTTGTCGCGGTATTGACGATGGTTCAATTTTAGATGTTACTGAGATTGACGCTGCAAGTAACAACGGTGTTGACAATATACGTGATTTAAGAGAAGAAGCCAACTTCACCCCGGCAGTCGCAAAATACAGAGTTTATATCATAGACGAGGTTCACATGCTTTCAACAGGTGCTTTCAATGCACTTTTAAAAACACTTGAAGAACCTCCAAGTCATGTACTCTTCATTCTTGCAACAACAGAAGTTCACATGCTCCCTGCTACTATTCTTTCAAGATGTCAACGCTTTGATTTCAGAAGAATTCCTCCTGAAGATATTGCAAAAAGACTTTTAGTTGTAGCAGAAAATGAACAAATCACTTTAGCAGAAGATGCTGCAATGCTTATTGCAAGAATTGCAGATGGTGCATTAAGAGACGCACTCTCAATTCTTGACCAGTGTGCAAGTTTCAGTGAAGATATTTCTATCAACACCGTAAGTAAAGCAGCAGGTCTTTTAGGTAAAGATTATCTCTTTGAAATTTCTGATGCTATAAAAAACCAGGACAGCAGTACTATTCTCAATATTATAGACCGACTTCACGCCTCCTCTTGTGATATGGAAAGACTTGTAAGTGAACTTGTCAATCATTTCAGAAATATTATGATTGTCAAGACAACAAAAAAACCTGAAGAATTTGTTGTCTGCACACCAGATGAATTAAATCGTTACAGAGAATTTGCTTCTGAGATAACTTACGGAACAATTCTTTATATAATGGAAACTCTTTGCACAGAGTCTTCACAACTTAAATACAGTGCTCACCAAAGAGCAAAAGTCGAAACAACACTTATAAGACTTTGTTCCCCTGCACTTTCAACAGATAATTCTGCACTTATTGCAAGAATTGATGAGTTACAGGCTCAGATAATGATGTTAAAAGCTAACGGAATCTCTACAACACCTGTTATTTCTCAACCGCAACAAACTGAAGTTATCAAAGAAACTCCTGTTGTTGAAGAAAAACCACCAGTTGTAGAAGCACCAAATGTGGCAAGTGAAACACCTTTACAGAGCGAAAAACCGCAGTACACAAGGGATGAAGAGGCACCATTACCTACAGAACCACCAGTTCAGGCACCGGTAATTGAAGAGCCTGTTACCCCAAGAGCACCAGTCGATATGACACTCGTAACAGAGTCCGACAAGGCATTACCCTTTACATCTTGGAGCAATTGCGTAGAGCAATTCGGTAAAATAAACAAACCACTTTACCCAATGTTACAAGGTTCCGAGGCTTTCAGAGCTGGTAACACAATATTTATAAAGTCAAAGAGTCCTGCATTCCCTGCACTCTTTAAAAACAAAATGAATTTCGAACAGAT
>CALAEU010000269.1 GCA_937891215.1 uncultured Clostridia bacterium | reverse complement strand
AGATATAAATAAAGGATCTTGTATTGTATCATTTGTTTTATTTATATTTGTTCTATGTTGAGTAGGAACAGTATTAGATTGAGCTTTATTGTTCTTAGAATTTTCTTCGTAAAATTGTTTATAAAAGCCGCCATATAAACGTCTATTTTCCTCAATCTCAGCTTCTTTGTCAAGTTTATCGCCTCTAAGAGATGCAATATTAGAACTGCTGATATTACCTTCACCATCGCTTCTATAATAAGAAGGAATTCTATCTTTAGAATATTTATCTTCTATTTTAACTTCTTCCTTTACACCAATATCTTTAGTCCAGATGTCGTACGCTTCGTCATCATCAAGATAAACACTGCAGTAAATTCTGTCAGGATCCATTTTTACTACTTCTGTACAGAATTCCCAAGCCCACGGAATAACTTCTTTCTTAAAGTAATCACCAAAAGAGAAGTTACCGAGCATTTCAAAGTAAGTACCGTGACGAGCAGTAATACCAACTCTTTCAATATCAGGTGTTCTTATACACTTCTGACAAGTTGTAACTCTCTTTCTTGGTGGAGTTTCTTCACCGGTGAAATATTTCTTCATAGGTGTCATACCTGCATTAATAAGAAGAATACTCTTGTCACCTTGTGGTACTAAAGGGAAACTTGGTAATCTTAAATGATCTTTGCTTTCAAAGAATTTTAAGTACATTTCGCGTAATTCGTTAACGCCAGTCCATTCCATTTTTTACACATCCTTAGAAATTTCAATACATATTACATTAAATATGGAAAATAGTATATATTTTAAAACTTTAAATGTCAAGAAAAATAAATATAATGTTACTATTATAGTTGAATATATCTAAAACAAAGAGGAATGAAATGGTGTTTATTGTAAAAATAGTGCTTGACTTATTGAGTTAAAGTTGTTATAATCTTTGTCGCTATGGTGTAGCCATAGTAATCCTTACCCTTAAATTTCAGTAAGGGTCAAAGTCCAGAAGGAGGTGCGAACGATGGTAAAATACGAAACAATCATTGTTTATTCTTTAGCTAAAGGTGAAGAAGCTGCAAAAGAAGTTGCAGAGAAATTCAAAGCTATGATTGAAGGCGCAGGTACTATTGAAAGCATTGATGAATGGGGCAAGAGAAGACTTGCTTACCCAATCAATGACGAAAACGATGGTTACTATGTACTTTACAACTACGAGTGCAACGCTGAGTTCCCAAAAGAACTTGACCGTGTTGTTGGTATTACAGATGGCGTTCTTCGTTCACTTATTATTAAAAAGTAATTAAGAATTTATTTAAGGAGAAAGTGTGGCAAAAGTCACATAGCGAAAAATTATGCTTAACTGTGCAGTAGTTATGGGCAGACTCGTAGCAGACCCTGAAGTTCGTCAGACACCATCAGGTGTTTCAGTTTGCAGATTTACAGTAGCGGTTGATCGTTCTTATGTAAAGCAAGGCGAACAAAGACAAGCAGATTTTATTGATATTCTTGCTTGGCGTCAGACAGCTGAGTTTGTTGGAAAATATTTCCAGAAGGGCTCAATGATTGCAGTTCAAGGCTCAATTCAGACAGGCTCTTATGAAAAAGATGGTATTAAAAGAAGAACATTCGAAATTGTCGCAGATAATGTAAGTTTCTGTGGCTCAAGAAATGAAAGCGGTAGCACAGCACCAAGAGCAAATATGGACGCAGCTCCTGCTTTTTCAAATGGTAGTCTTGACGATTTCTCAGCATCTGCTGATGATGACGAATTACCATTCTGATTTAATTTGAATTAATGCGCTTATGCGTTATCTATTACTATTAAGGAGGAAACTAAAATGGCATACGATAAAGCTGATCGTCGTCCTAACAAAAAGGGCAGAAAAAAAGTTTGTGCATTCTGTGTTGAAAAAGTTGATACAATCGACTACAAAGATGCAGCAAAACTTCGTCGTTTCACATCTGACAGAGCAAAGATTCTCCCTCGCCGTGTAACAGGCACATGTGCTTACCACCAGAGAGAACTCACAACAGCAATTAAGAGAGCAAGACATATCGCTCTTCTCCCATACACAGCAGACTAATTTGTCGGTGTATTTTGTGTAGAACAAAACCCCAAAGCACTTGTTGCTTTGGGGTTTTTAGTCATTTTTTTACCCATTCGGCGTATCTATGCCTTCGGGGTAAAGAAAAAGCCTTCTACACGAAAATCCACTCGACAAATTAATTTATCTAATATCTGATATCTGATTTCTGATTTCTGATTTCTGTTTCCTGTTTCCTGTTTCCTACTTCCTGCTTCCTGCTTCCTGCTTCCTGTTTCCTGTTTCCTGTTTCCTGTTTCCTGTTTCCTGTTTCCTGTTTCCTGCTTCCTGCTTCCTGTTTCCTAAATTTAACATTTTTTTAAAAAATTTTTTCTCCAAATTATTGACCGACGGGAAACATTATGCTATATTCTTTTTGCGAAAAATTAAGAATTATTAAGATTTTAAGGGATGTGAAAAATTATGTGGTTTTGGTTTTCAATTGCTGCGTTACTTTGTTGGAGTGGTTCTGACTTATTCTCTAAAATCGGTTGCGCCGATTCAAGAGATAAATACAGTCATTTCAAAATGGTTACTGCAGTCGGCGTTGTAATGGGTATTCACGCTTTTTATGAGATTTTTGTTTCGGGCGTTGATTTCAATTTTGCTGCGATGCTCAAATATTTACCAGTGTCATTACTTTACATAGGTTCAATGACTTTAGGTTATTTAGGTTTAAGATATATAGAACTTTCTGTATCTTCACCAATTTGCAATTCATCAGGTGCGTTAGTGGCACTTCTCTGTATTATAAGTGGTGATGTTTTAGCGGTGCCACAGTATGTTGCAATTGCTCTTGTTTGCCTTGGCGTTGTTGGTCTTGGCTTTGTAGAGATGAGTGAAGATGACGATTTAAGAAAGAAAACACCAGAT
>CALAEU010000268.1 GCA_937891215.1 uncultured Clostridia bacterium | reverse complement strand
AAAAAGAAAGTGCGATTTATATTAATGGAGTATGGGCAAATTTCATGATTGATGAGACTTTGAATGTGTCTTATGCCCCTTTTCCCTCTGATGATGGAAATGGAATTGCTACACGATCTGCCTGTGTAGGGTATATTTTGGGAAACACCGGTGATGAGAAACGAATGGAAGCCAGTATTGAGTTTTTGAAGTATATGTTAAGTGAAGAGGCGACTTTCGGAAAACCTGGTGCTTACGAAGGACCTACTACCTTTGTTTTACCAGATGGTAAGTGGTGCTTGTTGCTCGATTTCTTCGGTTGCGAAAAAGAAAAAATGGGATATGTGCCATTCATTTCAGAAACACCTGGTAATTGTGATTTTAAACGAGCAGATGATTTATTCTCATTCCCTTATGGCTTCAAGCATGGTAAGGTTATTGAGATAACAGATGAGGAGTATGAGAGGTTGAAATGATATAATATTGATTTTTTATATCAAAAGCCATTGCAATTTAACTAACATTGCAATGGCTTTTTTGTTTGTTTATACGAAATTTCAAAAAACAATGAAATTTTTACGTAGCTTTTTGCGATTTTTGTCATATATAAGTAGAAGTAGAAAAAAGGAGGGTAGGAAAAAATATTACTATTAAATTTCAGAGAAAAAATCAAAAGGGGATGTTTAAAGTGAAAAAGTCACTCAAAATTTTATCCGTATTTTTAGCTGTGTTGACAATTTTAGGTGTTTTTTCTGTTGCTAATCCTGTTTTAGCGGCAGAAGTAAATGAGGATTATGCTTTAACACAAAAAATTAAAGAAATACAGACCGAAAAAGATGAACCTACTATAATAGGTGAAATTAAGAGCAAACGAGACAGATATACAAAAGTGTTTCAAAAGTCGGATGGTACTTCTGTTGCAGTTGTAGCATCAACACCTGTGCATTATGAAGAAAATGGCAAATGGATTGATATTGATAATACACTTGTTGAAGTAACAGAAAATGATGAAACTGTTTACGAAAACAAATCAAACGATTTTAAAGTCGAACTTCCACAAGAAATGGATGAAAACGATGTTGTTTCAATCGAAAAAGATGGTTATAGTATCTCTTTTTCTTTGGATGGCTATGAAGTTTTTGAAAAGTCACAAAAATCTAAAGCAAGTAAAAAAGAAAAAACTAAAAAAGATAATTCCAAAACTGAAATTGACGATAGTTTTATAGATAAAACTGAAACGATTGTTTACGAAGAGGTTGGCGAAACTACTGATATTGAATATTCTGTTACACCAACAGGTTTAAAAGAAAATATTATTTTAACTAAAAAACCAAAGAGCGAAGTATCTTATACATATACAATTGTTGCAGGAAATTTAAGCGGCAAAGCGAATAAAGATGGTTCAGTAACTTTTACCGATTCACAAAGTAACGAAATATTTAATATTCCTGCACCTGTTATGTTTGATGCTAAAAATGTTGTTTCAACAGATATTGAAGTCAAATTTTCAGGTGAAGATGGGCAGTATAAATTAACATATATCCCATCTTACGATTGGTTGAAAAAGGAAGCAAAATATCCCGTTACAATTGACCCTGTTATAAATACAGAGGGTGATGATAATGTTTCAGATGCCTATATTGATAGTGGATATCCTAATGATAATATTGGGGATTTTCCGATTCTGTGTACAAAAAAGACCAGTTCAAATGAACTGATTTCATTATTTAATTTTAATAATATAATTGTTACTGCAACAGATACTGTAATAAAAAATGTTACTCTGTATGTAAATGTTGGGTATTCAAATACAACAAACAATCGACTTATTGAAGTTGGTGCATATCCAATTACTTCAAGTTGGAGTGAAGACAGTGTTACATACAATACGAAACCCACCTTTGGTAATTTAGCTGATAAAAGAAGTTTTAATACATCTAATAGTTCGTATTATGTCGGTTTTGATATTACCGAATGTTACACAACATTAGGTTTTAATGAAATATTTGGTATAGCATTAAGACAGATAACAACAGGTAGTGACAGTGAAATGGTGATGTATTCATCTGCTGAAACAACAGATGTAAATAGCAAACCATATTTTACAATTGAATATTATGAAACAGATGGTGTAAAAAATCAATTTGACTACCATAGGCAAGAGGTTGGCAGAGCAGGAACAGTTTATTATAACGATTTCTCTGGACAAGTTCATATTGAAAGAGAAGATATGGGACTTTACTGCCTTAATATGCCGGTTCAAATAAGAAGTTTCTACAATAGTGGTTTAGGTGGAAGTGCTTCAAGTGGAAAACTTTTATCAAATCTTATGAGCCCGTACGGTGTTGGTTGGACTACAAATTATAACCAAACTATTGAAATTGTTTATGAAATTGAAGATGGCCGCTTTTTATATCGCGATGAAGATGGTGAAACAATTTATTTTAAAAGCGATGAAAGTAGTGACAATGGTGATGTAATAAAATTTATTGAGGATACAGATATATTTTCAAATAGTAAAGGTTATACACTGTATTGGGACATATCTTCAGGAAATTTAGGATTAGAAGACATAACAATTGTTGATTCAAATAATCAGACAATGTATTTTAACGATGATGGTTATCTCACTAAAATAAGTTCTTATATAGAAAATAGTGAAGACTCTTCTGATAAAACTGAATTTGAAGTTACAATTTCATATCGTACAGATTATAATTATCTTATAGATAAAATTACAGATGGTATCGGTAGAGAATACAGATTTACTTATGATGAAACATACGACTTTCCGTTAGTAAGTTCAATTCAGGCATTTAATAAAAATGGTACTGCTATAAAAGTAGGTGGAGTGTACTATAAATATGTATACACTTATGAATATACAGATTTTTATGGCGAAGTCATTCCTAATTTATCATCTATAACATATCCTGATGGTGAGATTGTCAGTTATAATTTAACTGGGACAAAACAATCATTAAAAAATATTGATGGATACACAATTGAGATTGATAAATCAAATCCAAATTCACATATAATTACAGAGAAAGTTGTTCGTTCAACAACTACTGTCGGTAATGTTTTAACTGTAAATAAAAATAATACTTACGAGAAGACTTTTATTGATAAAAATAATAAACAAATTAAAAAACAGTTCGATGCTTACGGACGAGTAATTTGTGAAACTGAGGGTACAAACATTGTTCCAAGGGTTTATAGCGAAAATAATAACTCGATGGGTGAAATTTCGAGTAGATTGTATAATACAACTTTGTCAGTTCCAGTTTATGAAAATGCTAACCTTATTCAAAATGGTAGCTTTGATAATGGTACAAACAACTGGAATGTTGTATCTGGTGTTACAAGAGTGACTGATACAGACGTACAAAGTAATAAGACAAATAAAAACGCGTTAAAATTTAATAGTGATTATGGTCCACTTTTATATGCAAGTCAAACTATAGATGTTTCTGACGGAAATTCAGGAGATGAATATTATTTTGAGTTTAATGCGAAACAATCAAATTCATCATATATAGAAAGTGCATTAAGATTGTGTTCTGTGTTAATTGAAACTGAACACACTATTGATGGTGTAACAAAATGGAATAGTGTTAAAATGCTTGAAGTCAATACAATGAATGATAATTGGCAGACACAGGGATATAGTTTTTATGTTGATGAAGCATATAATAAAATAAGAGTAACTATTTATTATTTAGACCAGAATGGTGTTGCTTACTTTGATGATGTTAAATTGATAAATACATACAAAGCAACTGCAACAACAGGCAGTGGTTCAGCTTCGGGTGGAACATCTGATACTGAAAATGACAATGATAAATGCACTTGTCCTGGTTGTATGGAGCTTAATTGTGAATGTAGGGCTTGTAGTGATAATTGTACAAAAACATCGTGTAACCGTGGCTTTGAGTATTCTTATTCTGTTAGCGGAGCATCAGTTTCCATTTCAGATGGTGAAAAGTCAATGAGCTTTTCAAGTACAAACGGTTCTGGATTTCCAAATAATCAAACTGATATAAACGGTAATACTACAAGATATGTTTACAATCGTAACACGGGATTATTAACAAGAGAAATTGATGGAAATGGTGGTAATGTATTATATAATTATAATGCAATTGGTGAGCTTGCAAGTGTCTCACAAACAGTTTCAAGTTTAAATGATAATCTAACAACGCAAACCAATTACACCTATGAAAACGACAGAGTGAAAAGCATAACTCATAATGGTTTTTCATATAATTACGAATATGATGTATGGGGAAATGTAACATCTGTTAAAGTCGGTAATCAACCACTTGTTTCATATAATTACGATAGCAACGAAAACAGAAACCGTGTAAATAAAATAACTTATGGTAATGGTGACTATACCGAATATACCTTTACAACAGACGGAAACATTTCAACCATTAAATCTTGTAAAGAAAATGGTACTATAACAAGTCATTATGTGTATGTTTATGAAGAGGGTTCAATTAAATCTATAAAAGATTTAGTAGGAAAAAACCAAACTGACTATAATGGGAATACAATAGCATTGTCTAAATTAAGAGATGATTGTGAAACAATCGCCTACACTTATAGTTTATATACCGTTACAGATTCTGGTGAAATCCGTGAAAATTATGGCGGTGTGGGTTATACTACTAGTAAAGTTAATTCTGTTTATAACAGTGAAACAGGTGGTTCTAAAAATACCGCAACATTATCAACATATTTAAAAGAGTATAACTTCTCTTCTGAAACAGATTACTTTGGTAGAATTCTCAATAAAAATACAAGAACATTCTATTCACAGGAAGAAGATGGATTGAATGTTGATATGTTCTTCAATTCTGAATATAAATATAAAGATTTGGCAAATAACCAGACAACTACACTTGTTGACAGTTATAAATCTACAGTCGGTCTGTGTGCCGAGGTTGAAGGGGAACTTTTAACAGAGGTTTTTGAAGAAATAGAATATTTCTATGAATATGATGATATTGGAAATATTACAAGAATATATTTCAAAGAGTTTGATGATGATGGAAGTTTGTTGGAAGAAACGACTGTTTGTAGTTATGAATATGATACAGCAAGTCAGCTTATAAGAGAAAATAACAAGACACTTGAAAAAACTTATGTTTTCATGTATGATGTAGGTGGAAATCTTGTTTCTAAAGAAGAATATGTGTTTACAGAAGATGATTTGTCAGAACTCACACCGACTGATACAGTAAGTTATTCTTACGATAGTGTTTGGAAAGACAAACTTGTAAATTTTAATGGCGAAGCTATTACCTATGACGAAATGGGTAACCCACTTAATTATGTTAAACAAGATGTTATTGATGGTAGTGCGGATAACGGTACACTTACTTGGAATGGTAGACAACTTGAAAGCGTTACCATAGATGGTACAATACATAAGTATATTTATGATTCAGAAGGTTTGCGTACCAGAACCGAGAGATACAATAGCCAGACAAATGCATTTGATGGTGCTGTAAACTATATATGGCGTGATGGTAAGCTTTCTGCTTACTCTAATGAAAATTCAGATGGCGTAATAGAACAAAATATAAAAATGCTTTTCGATGATACGGGTGAAACCATAGGTTACACCTACTACAATCTTGAAGAAAATGAACAAGCTACATTTTATTTTGGAAAGAATGTATTTGGTGATATAGTTACTGTTTATAATGACAATGGCGAAGCAATGGTAACTTACAATTACGATGCGTGGGGGGCTGTTTCTGCAAAAGCACATGGTCAAACCGCATCAGAAATTTTAGCTGCTATTGTTGCAGTAATGTTTACACCTATTACTTATAGAGGCTATAACTACGATATAACTACAGGGCTTTATTATCTTCAAAGTCGTTACTATAACCCTGCTTATGGTAGATTTTTAAATGCTGATACCACAGATATTCTTAAAACAACTAAAGGTACAATACATGGTGCTAATATATTCGTTTACGGAAATAATAATCCATTAAGATATTTAGATTTTAATGGTAAGAATTCAACAACGTCAGGTTACTATAATGGAGGTTATAGTGGAGAGAATGGTAGTACAGGTGTTCTGATTTTTGGGGTTTTTGCTGTTGTAATTCTTTATTATTTATTTTCTTTTTTAATAGGAGCTATTGATTCTATTTTAGAAGTACTTATACCTCTTGTTACAGATGTTTTAGATAAGGTCATAAGTGAAATTAACCACAAATTAGGTGTTGATGTTCCCACAACTTTAGAAGAACAAATTGCACTTGCTAAAGAAAAAGCTGATGCAAGAGAAGGTGGTAGATCTGATAAAACAAACAGACACCACATTGTTGCAAAAAGAGCACCTGCTGCTGCAGATTCCAGAATACTATTAGCTCGAAATGAAATTGGTATAAATAGTGAAGAAAATCTTGTTACAATGAATCGTGAAGTTCATTGGTATATTCACACGAAATTATATCACAAGGCGGTGTATACATATTTAGCGGAAGCTGAAGGAAAAGGTGATGATAAAATAAGTAGACGAATAAATGTTGTATTAGCATTAACTTGTATAAAAGGGATGTTACTTTCATGAAAATTAAAGAATTGTTTTTCTATAAAAATGTTAACATTGATGTATCAAAGAGTGAAAAGTATTTAATTACTACCAATGATAGAAAGGTTACTTTATTTGATTTTCTAACATCAAATAAACTGCTCAAGATTAATTCAAACTATAGCATAATTGAAGCTATATCAGAAAAAGATGACTTTTGTGTTTTTCTTGCCAATGGCGAAACAGAATTAATTGTAAGAACTTTGCCTGATTTAGAAAATTTTGCTATATTAAAAGTTAATTATGCATTAGCTCCCAATTTTATTTCGACAGATGAAATCTTATTTGTTGATAGTAGAGGTGGTGGGGAATTCTCACTTCAAATTTGGAACTTTAAGACAAATAAACTTGAAGAAATATTAAATGACACCGATAGCGAAAGAACACTGAGAGAAGCTTTTTGGTGGAATGATTCACTTTATTTAATTTGTTTTGATTTTTATTTCAAAAATATTAAAATGCATAAAGTTACAAAAAGGTGTGTTGACACTATTGTAATTTCAGGAAATGTTCCATATCTCCATGCGTCACAAATTGTGGATTCTAAAGTTCTTTTAACAAAATTTGCAGAAAAATCCGAAGAAATAGAGTTATTACTGTTCGATTTAAAAGAAAATACATTTTCAAGAATTTCTAAAATGCCTATATCTAAAGCACACTGGTTGACATCTGAGTTGTTTTGGGTCGAATCAGCTAATTCGGGTATTTTTGACCTGAACGGAAAGTGTGTTTATAAAGTTCATGGTGAGTATGATATAGCAAACAGAGCAATACTGAAACAGACTAGTAACCCGAATTTTTTTATATGTTATAATGGATTTGGCTCGTATTTGTTTTCCGTGGATTCATTAAAGAGACAATCAAAGAGACAATCAGAGGACGTCAGATTGAGGTAAGAAGTAATAGTGAATAAATAAGAAGCATAAATTAAAACAGGAAACGGAGCTGATTGCTACTGTTTCCTGTTTTCTGTTTTCTGTTTCCTAATTCCTAACTCCTATTGACTTATCATTACCATTTTTGATATATTAAATGCAGTAAAATAATTAAAACGACAGGAACATAAACTATGAACTTTGAAGTAACCAAAAAAGAATTTTTAAAAGACGGTAAACCAATAAAAATAATTTCAGGTGCGGTGCATTATTTCAGAAATATGCCTGACACCTGGGAAGATATTTTACTCAAATTAAAAGCATTGGGTTGTAACTGTGTTGAAACCTATTGCGCGTGGAATATGCACGAAAAGGTGCAGGGTGAGTATGATTTTACGGGTATTTTAGATATTTCGAAATTTATTGAAATGGCAGATAAACTTGATTTGATGGTCATTGTAAGACCAGGTCCATACATCTGTTCAGAATGGGAGTTCGGCGGTTTACCGTGGTGGATTCAGACTGATGAAAATATTGAAATTCGCTGTATGAACAAAGAATATATTACTCATTTTGATAATTATTTAGATAGATTATGTGCTGAAATTAAACCACATCTTTTTACAAATGGCAAACAATATTCACTTAAAGTTGAAAGATTTGCAACTGCACGTGAAACCGATAAATCATACTGTTCACGATAACGCTTATCTCTAGCTAAATCTTCTGCTCTTCCATGGATTGTTTCAATATCCTGAAGTCCAGTTTTTCTAATGACCTCATCCAGAAACTGGATTCTCTTGTTAAGAGAATCCAAAAGCGTCACTTTTATATAAGGAAAGGCAATTTTTAAAGGAAGCCCTGGAAATCCAGCTCCCGTACCTACATCAATCAGATTTTGAATTTGTTTTATATCCTGCACCAGCACCATGGATAAGCTGTCTACAAAATGTTTCTGAACAACTTCCTCAAAATCCGTTATGCCGGTTAAATTCATAAAACTATTCCATTCAACCAGCAGTTCATAATACTGATAAAACTGCATTGCCTGAGAATCCCGAATCTCAATCTGCAAATCTGCAATCTTTTCTTTTATATAATTTAATTTCTGTTCCATATCTATATCCTATTTTTTCTGCATTTTTTTCTGTTCCAGATATACATGCAATACTGTAATATCTGCCGGAGATACTCCGGAGATTCTGGAAGCCTGTCCAATCGATATAGGTCTACATAACTTCAATTTTTGTACCGCTTCAATCCGAAGACTCGGTATTGTATCATAATCAATATCTTCCGGTATCTTCTTCTCTTCCAGTTTTTTAAATTGCTC
>CALAEU010000267.1 GCA_937891215.1 uncultured Clostridia bacterium | reverse complement strand
AAGCAGATACACTTATTATCGGCGGTGGTATGGCTTACACATTCTTAGCAGCAAAAGGCTACAGTGTTGGTACATCACTTCTTGACGAAACAAAAATTGATTATTGTAAAGATATGCTTAAAAAAGCAGACGAAAAAGGCGTTAAAATCCTTCTTCCTGTTGACGTTACAATTACAAAATCATTCCCAGATCCAATCGATGCTGAAATCGCAGTTGAAGTTTGTGATGCAGATAAAATCCCTGCAGATATGATGAGCCTTGACATCGGTCCTAAAACTGCAGAACTTTATGCAGATGCAGTTAAGTCTGCAAAAACAGTTGTATGGAACGGACCTATGGGTGTATTTGAAAACCCAATCCTTGCAAAAGGTACTATTGCAGTTGCTAAATCACTTGCAGAAACAGATGCAACAACAATCATCGGTGGCGGTGACTCTGCAGCAGCAGTTAACACATTAGGTTTCGGCGACAAAATGTCACATATCTCAACAGGTGGCGGTGCTTCACTTGAATTCCTTGAGGGTAAAGCTCTCCCAGGCATTGAAGCAGTTAACGATAAATAATATATTACGCACATTTGGCGATTTTTCCCCCAAACTTGCGTATCTTTATACGCTCCGGGGTGAAAGAAACTACCAACTGTACGCAATCTCTTACTTGATGTTTAAGTGGTTGTGTGAATAAAAAAGATAATTGAGGTTTATAAAAATGAATAAATCACTTCGTAAAGCAGTTATTGCAGGTAACTGGAAAATGAACAAAACACCTGCAGAAACAAAAGAAATCATCACAGCTATGAAGCCACTCGTTGCTGGTGCCGACTGCGATGTTGTTCTTTGCGTTCCTTATATTGATATTTTCGCAGCTCAGGAAGCAGCTGCTGGTTCAAATATTAAAATCGGTGCTGAAAACTGCCACTGGGCAGAAAGCGGTGCTTTCACTGCAGAAGTTTCTGCACCAATGCTCAAATCAATCGGTGTTGAATATGTAATTATCGGTCACTCAGAAAGAAGACAATATTTCGGTGAAACAGATGTTACAGTTAATAAAAGAGTTCGTGCAGCACTCAATTCTGGTCTTACAGTAATTCTTTGTGTTGGTGAACTTCTTGAAGAAAGAGAACAGGGCATTACAGAAGAAACTGTTCGCTTACAGACAAAAATTGCTCTTCAGGGTGTTACTGCTGAAGAACTTAAAAACATCATTATTGCTTACGAGCCAGTTTGGGCTATCGGTACAGGTAAAACTGCTACTGCAGAACAGGCAAATGAAGTTAACCACGCAATTCGTGAGGTTGTGGCAGAGCTTTACAGTAAAGCAGTTGCAGATGCTCTCACGATTCAATATGGTGGTTCAATGAACGCTGCTAACGCAGAAGAACTTGTTGCACAGGAAGATGTTGACGGTGGTCTTATCGGCGGTGCATCTTTAAAGGCAGAAGATTTCGCAGTTATTGTTAAAGCTGCAAGTAAATAATAAATACGGGCAGGCGTTATAACCTGCCCTTAAAACTTATATAAAGGCGGATTTAGAAATGTCAGAAAAAGTACTTCTTATAGTAATGGACGGTATCGGTTACTCAAAAACAGGTATTGGTGACGCAGTAACACTTGCAAACACACCTGTTCTTGACAAACTTTTAAAAGAATGCCCTAATGTAAGACTCAAAGCACACGGTGATGCAGTTGGTCTTCCATCAGATGATGATATGGGTAACAGTGAAGTTGGTCACAATGCTTTAGGTTGCGGTCAGATTTATTCACAAGGTGCAAAACTTGTTAATGAATCAATTGAATCAGGCAAAATCTACACTTCAACTGCTTGGGGTGAAATTAAAGATAATTGTCTTTCTAACAATAGCACACTTCACTTTATCGGTCTTCTTTCAGACGGTAATGTTCACTCAAATATTTCTCACCTTATTGCTATGTTAAAACAAGCAAAAGAGGATGGAATTAAATCAGTTCGTGTTCACATTCTTCTTGATGGTCGTGATGTTCCTGCAACTTCAGCACCAGTATATGTTGAACAACTTGAAAATGCTTTAGCAGAGCTTAATGATGATACTTTCTCAGGTAAAATCGCAAGCGGTGGCGGTAGAATGAAAATTACAATGGACCGTTACGAAGCAGACTGGAATATGGTTAAACTTGGTTGGGATACTCATGTTAAAGGTATCGGCAGACAATTCTCAAGTGCAATTGACGCAATCAATACTTACAGAAACGAAAATGCAGATGTAATTGACCAGGATTTACCACCATTCGTAATTGCAGAGAATGGCACACCTGTTGGCGCTATCAATAATAAAGACAGTGTAATTCTCTTTAACTTCCGCGGTGACAGAGCTCTTGAACTCAGTATGGCATTTGACTATGACGAGTTTGACAAGTTTGACCGTGGTGAAAAATTAGATGTTGTTTACGCTGGTATGTTACAATATGACGGTGACTTGAAACTTCCTGCTCGTTATCTTGTAAATCCACCTGAGATTAAAAACACTCTTTCAGAGTTGCTTGTATCAAAAGGTTTGAATCAGTATGCAGTTTCTGAAACTCAGAAATACGGTCACGTAACATATTTCTGGAATGGTAACAAGAGTGACAAGTTCTCAGAAGAACTCGAAACATATATGGAAATTCCTTCCGATAAGGTTTCCTTTGATGAAAGACCCTGGATGAAATCTGCTGAGGTTACAGATGCAGTTATTGAAGCTATGGAAAGCGGAAAATATGACTTCATCCGTTGTAATTACCCCAATGGCGATATGGTTGGCCACACAGGTAATCTTGATGCAACAATTACAGCAGTTGAAGCAGTTGATCTTGGTCTTGCAAGAGTTCTCAAAGCAGCAGATAAATGCGGTGTAACAGTTCTTATTACTGCTGACCACGGTAACGCTGATGAAATGCTTGAAAAGGACAAAAAGGGTAATGTTGCTCCCAGAACAGCACACTCTCTCAATGAAGTTCCTTTCATTGTTTACAGTAAAAATTCCTATGAACTTAAAGACGGTGCATTCGGTCTTGCAAACGTTGCTCCCACAGTCGCAACAATCTTCGGTATCGAACCCTATTCATCATGGGAAGAATCAATGATTAAATAATTTTGCAACAAAAGGGGATGTAAAAAAAGCGCAGACCGCATAAAACAATATAAATCAAGGG
>CALAEU010000266.1 GCA_937891215.1 uncultured Clostridia bacterium | reverse complement strand
TGTTGAAATAAGTAGTTATGAATCAGATGAACTGATTGAAGCAGCAAGTATTCCTGCGCAAGCAAAACCTGCTAAGATTGGAGGAAGGAATGCTGTTGCAGTATCAATAAAGATATTTTCTGCTGCTGTTTTAGTTAAATGTATCGTAGGATATAATGCTCTTCCCACAATACCGATAAACACTGCAACTGCAAGTGAAATTACAACCCAAATCATTGCAATTCTTCTTGACATTTTTAATTCAGATTCTTTTCTTATTGCCATAAATCTTAAAAGAACCTGTGGCATACCAAAATAACCAAGACCCCATGCGAGCATTGAGAAAACAGAAAGAATTCCATATTCTGATTTTTCACCAAAGAGTGCAACACCTTGTTCAGAAACGAGCTGTGTACCAGCTTCATCAACTATTGGATTTGCAAGACCAAAAAATTCTAAAAATCCTGGAATTTCCTGTGCATTTTCAGCGACTGCAGAGAAACCACCTGCTTTTATTGTACTTATAACAACAATTAAAGTAAGTGCTATAAACATTACAATTCCTTGCATAAAGTCAGATGCACTTTCTGCTAAGAAACCACCTAAAATTGTGTAAAGAAGAACGAACACCGCACCTAAAATCATCATAGGTACATAATCCATACCAAAAAGTGTAGAGAAAAGTTTACCGCAAGTTACAAAGCAACTTGATGCATAAACTGTAAAGAATACAAGAATGAAAATTGCAGCAATTGAAACTATAACCTTCTTTTCTTCTCTGAAACGATTTGAGAAAAATTCTGGTAAAGTAATAGAGTTGTTTGCTCTTATGCTATATCTTCTGAGTCTTTTAGAAACAATAAGCCAGTTAAAGTATGTACCAACTGCAAGACCGATTGCAGTCCACGCAGCATCTGCAAGACCACACCAGTAAGCAACACCAGGAAGCCCCATTAAGAGCCAACCACTCATATCTGATGCTTCAGCACTCATTGCAGTAACCCAAGGTCCTAATGAACGACCACCTAAAAAGTAGTTTTCTGAGCTTTTATTTGCTCTTTTTGCAAATATTAAACCAATTACAATAACAACCGCCATATAAGAAATCATAGCGATTAAAATTTGTAGTGTATCACCACTCATTTTTTTCACTCCTAATAAAAAAAATACGTGCATAATTATACTATCAATATAAAAATTATGCAATATTATTTTTAAAAATTTTAGAGAATTTTGCATTATTTTAAAGTTTTATGTATAATTTTTCTATTTTTATTGAAAAACTTAATAAAAAGTGATATATTTATTTCATTAAATTAGTTTTGGAAAGAGAGTGATTTCTATGGCAGGTCCAGGTGGCGGTTCTCGCGGTGGCGGATTTGGCGGAGGCTCACGCGGTTCAGGTGGCGGCGGAGGCTCACGCGGTGGTTTTTCAGGCGGTTCAAGAGGTTCAAGTGGCGGTGGCTTCAGTGGAGGTTCTCGTGGTTCAGGCGGATTCGGAGGTGGCTTCGGCGGAGGACATCGCGGTGGCGGTTTCCATGGTGGACATCATCCCCCTCCTCCACCAAGACATCATAGTCGTGGATATTATGGCGGTGGAGGTTATCACCATCATCGCGGTGGTGGTGGAATTTTATCTACCATTTTAGCTTTCATTATTGTTGTAGCAATTATTTTTGCTTTCTTTAAATTTGTAGTTGGTATTAACTCAAATGATGTTAAAGACTGGGTAAGCGATTTCCAAATTGAAGATACATATAATGAAGATGAATATTATGATGATGGCGAATACTCCGAATCATTATTCCAGGAATACACCAACAATAAATACAAAGAAATTTTCGGCAAAACAACTTGTTACGAAGATAACATTTTAGTTGTATTCTTAACAACTGATGCAAATGATGGTTACTACACAATTGCGTGGGTTGGTGATAATCTCAACTATCAGATTACAGATATGTTTGGTAACGAGCAAACAGAACTCGGTAAGGCTATGTCTGATTCTATCAGCGATTATCATGGTTATTCGTTAGGTGGCAATCTTGCACAGGTTGTTGATAAAATGACTGATAAAGTTACCGGTCTTGAGTTAGACTCATCTTATAAAGCAGAAAGCGACAGAAGCACTGTTGCAGAGTCAAAAGTTTACAACTACTCTAACTGTGAATTTACCGAAGATACAGTAAACACTTCACTCAAGAATTTTACAGACAAAACTGGTGTTACATTCTGTATTGTAGTTGATAATGAAACTACTGTTTTCGGTGGCGGTTCATCCGAGCAGAATTTACCTGTCACTAATCAGAGTCAGAATCCTGATAAACAAAATAATTCTTCAATAGGTGTTATTGGTAGTGCTGATGGACCTACAACAATAGTTGTCGGTGAAGAAGAACAAAAAGATTCAGATTCTACAATTAAAATCGTAGTAATAGTTATTATAATTGTTGCAGTTGTAGTACTTATAATTTATTTAAAAAAACGTTCAAAAAAGAAAGAAGAAGAATTACTTAATGAAGGTAAAATTTCATTAGAAAATCCATCTGACAGTGATTTACAATAAACAAAAGTTCATCCCAGACAAATTTAAAAATTTGTCTGGGATGAACTTTTATTTAAGTGTCTCGCTATTATTTAAAACCGATGTACTGTAAATAAATAACACATCCTGATTATTGAACTCAATAAATTGCGATAGCATATTAGGATGAATATAACGTATATCAATAAGGGTTATCTTTTTATATCCTTCAATAAAAAGTGGTGCAAGACTGCTACCAAATGAATCTCGGAACATTACAAGTTCTTTATTTGTTGTAGCATTTTCGTTCTCAATAGTAATTAAAGAAAGTGGACCACCTAAAAATGTTTCATAAAAATCTCTGCCATCTGCTTTTGAAAAATCGTACACTGGAATTGTTCGATTATTCTGCAGGTCAGTTACTTTTGCATTATAAGTTAATTCATTCTTCAAAGCAATTAATGAATCAGGCGCTATATTCTTTATAGCATATTGACCATAATACACCCCATAAACAGATTTATCAGGCGAAATCTCTTCATACTTTGCTTCCAACTCCACACCCATCTCATCTGCTAACTTTTTTGCAACAGGCAGAATTTTTTCCTGAGTCCAGTGACTATCTGTTTTATAGTAACTGTCAATTGAGAGTTCTGAGAATATATCGATATATTTCATATAACTTGTTTTTTCTGTTATATCGATCACTAATCCCTCATAATCAAGCGAAAGATAATTTTTATCGTTTCCAATTAAATAATAGTTTTTATCAGGAATAATTGAAAAATACAATTTTACATCTGTATCTTTTAAATACTTCTCATAAACATTACTAAACTTTTCAGCTGCGTTATCCAAAGAATTTTCATTTAACGGATATTCAATTTTTGTTATATATCCATCTTTTTGTATAATACCGTTATTGGATTTTTTATTAAAAATACCTATTTCACTCTGTGCTTTAACGGTTCTGAAAAATTCTCTTAATGGAAACTGATCAAGAGTATAATTCTCAAAATTTTTCATAAAAGCACCTGATACAAGCGTATTAAAAGAAAGTTCAGGGAATTTTGCTAATGGTCTTCTTTCGGCTAACGAAAACTCATCAATTGGTTTAACCCACGCAAAAACAGACAGTGCTAAAATGAAAGATGATAAAATAACAGTAACAACAATATTTTTAATTTTTTTCATTATAAGCACCTCCTAAAATCTGAAATATAAGAATGGATTAAATGAACCATCTACTAAATATGCAGTAACCAACACAAGTAAGGCAATAAGAACAATTGGTTCAAAAATTCCAACTGTAACTTTTATTATTTTTGTTTCTGTTAATCTTGTAACAACTCTTTTAACAAGCGGAGTAGCACCAATTAAGCCTATAACAATAACAACTATATACTCTTTAAGGTAATATATAAATTCAGTTGATATTAGTGGAACTGATGAAAGTCCGAGCATTGCTTTTATATACGAAAATGCTTCGCCCATATTTACTGCGTCAAATATAACAAAACTTATTATTATGAAGAAAAGTGTATAAATATGATTCAGAACTTTTATTTCTGTCAGGTGTTTTCCTATCCGTGTTTTTTCTAATACAAGGAAAATTACAAAGTATAATCCCCATACAATAAAATTCCACGCTGCACCGTGCCAGAAACCAGTCAAAAACCAAACAACAAGAATATTAAATACCCATCTTGATTTTTTTACTCTGTTACCACCGAGTGGAATATAAACATAATCTCTGAACCAACTACCGAGAGAAATATGCCATCTTCTCCAAAATTCCCCAATGCTTTTTGAAATGAATGGATAATTGAAGTTTTCCATAAATTCAAAACCTAAACTTTTACCAAGACCTATTGCCATATCAGAATATCCTGAAAAATCAAAGTAAACTTGCAAACAGAAACTTATAGCATAAACCCAGTAAAATAACAACGATTTGTCATCTGAGGCTTTAAATGTAGCACAAAACTCGCCCAAAGCATTTGCAATAAGTACTTTTTTAGAAAGACCTATTATAAATCTTCTGAGTCCTGTACTGGTTTTCTCAAACGTCAGTTTTCTGCTATCTAAAAAATTAACAACATCAACATACCTTACAATAGGTCCTGCTATAAGTTGTGGAAACATTGTAATATAAGTTGCAAGATTTATTAAATTTTTCTGTGCTTTTACAGTACCACGATAAACATCTACTGTATAGCTTAAAATCTGGAAAGTGTAAAAACTGATACCTATTGGAAGTGCTATATTTAATAATTTAAACGAAAGACCTGTAACTGCATTGAAATTATCTATAAAGAAATTAGAATACTTGAAGAACCCTAAAAAACATATATTTATAGCAACATTTATAATCATAAATGCTCGTTTTTTAGATTTTTCATTTGTAGCCTCAATTAATAAACCGGATACATAACCGATTATAATTGAGGCTACCATTAAAATTAAATATTTAGGCTCTCCCCAACCGTAAAAAACTAAACTGCTTAAGAGCAATACAACATTTTTAAGTTTTTTGGGGACAAGAAAATAAAGTATCAGTACACTTGGCAGAAAGTAATATAAAAACGGTATGCTCGAAAAAAGCATTTTTCAACCCCTATCCAAAGTGTATTTTAAATTAATAAAAAATGTTATGCAACCGCTTCTTCTGTAACGAGAACCGCACTTTCACCCATTACAGTTGTGAGTTGTGTTTTGAAGTAATCTATTGCTTCACCATTACCAATTGCGTAAACTACATAATCGCCACCATTTACATTAAAAACAACGATTTTTTCAGGGAAACCACACATCCATTGTGTTGCTAAAACGCTATCTTTAAGAGAAGTACAGAAAGTGTCTGCAGTAGCGGCATCTTTTAATTTAAATGAACCACTTGTAAATGTATTAGCGTTCATAGCGTGTACGAAAGACGCAATTTCATCAGTCTGCGCAACTAATTCGTCATTTGTATGAAGCATATAGTTTATTGTTTCTGTATCAGAAAGATTCATTAAACCTGCTTTTCCATCAACTGGTGTTTCCATATCGCCACCCATTGAAGCAAATTTCTTATCTTCTGTATAAGTGTCAAGAACCTTATTGATTACATCTGCAGAATCTGCAACTTCAATTTTTGGTGCACCTTTATTGCAACCAACAGCAATAGCACCGATTGCAACAACTAAAACTATTGCAATGATTGACATAATAATTTTTTTGTTCATTAAAAAAACTCCTTTGTTTTAATTCAAAAATTTATTTTTTATACTCGAAAGTATAATTTTTAAATCCATCTGTATAAATTTGTTCGCCGTTTGTCTTAACCCACATAACTTCGACATTCTCAAGAGAATCCGCTAACTTTTTCCCCTCTTCAATATTCATCAGGAAAAGAGATGTTGAAAGAGCATCACCGAGTCCTGAATCATTAGTCAGAACAGAAACTGATAAATACTTTTCGCCAGGATATAAAGTTACAGGGTCAATAATATGATGATAATTTTTACCATCAACTTCGTAAAAGCGTTGATAACATCCACTTGTAACAAGGGACATATCTGATATTTTAAGATATTCAATGTGTGGGATTTCTTCTTGTTTTTCAGTATTAGGATTTTCAATACCAACCTTCCACGGTTCGTTGTCTTTACCCATACCGATAGTACGGACATTCCCACCTACATTAAGAAGAAAATCTGTAACACCTTTGTTTATTAAATATTCCGCAATTCTTTCTACCGCGTAACCCTTTGCTATTGCACCAACATCAAGAGTCATCTGGGGGTCAGAAAGAAAGACAGTATTATTTTCTTCATCAATTTCTACTTTACTGAAATCTGTATGTTTTTTTGCTTCTTCTAATACATTTACTGGTGGTAACTCTGCATTTGAAGGGTCAGAAAGACCTATTTCGCGATATTTATGCCACACAGAAAGCACACTACCCATAGCAACATTAATTTTGCCATTTGTAAGCGCATACATTTCTTTTGAGTAAAGCAACAAGTCTATTACTTTTTCATCAACCTCTACAACATTATGTTTTCCATCAGTTAAGTCATTTATAACACAAATATTATTAACTCTGTCATATCTCGAATAAATATTGTAAAGTTTGTGATATTCATCTAATTCTGTTTTTATTTCTTCACAAATACTTTTAAATTCTTCTTCTGTTTCAGTGTAACCAGTAATTGTTGTAACAGTATCAAAATAATCAAAATAGTATTCTGAAAATTTCTGCTTTTTATTTTTCGTGTTGCAAGATGAAAACAAAGAAATCTGTGAAGCAAGTAACACTAAAATTAAAAATATTGAAATCGATTTTCTCTTCATTTTTAAAAAACAAGGGATGTTGCAAGAAACAACATCCCTGAATTTAGTTGTTTAAAACTTATTTTGTAGCAGCTGTTGCAGCAGCAATCATATCACTGATAGCCATTGTGCAACCTGCTGTTGCAAGGTCACCTGTAGCATAACCATCTTCACCAGCAAAACCTGCAAATTCCGTTGCAGTTTTACCAACAAGAGCAGCATCAAATGCAGCAGCTTGTTCGTTCCATTCTTTTACAGCACCTTCTGAACCATCGTGTTTTTTGCCGTATGCAGCCATACCGTAATCTGCACCAAGTTCAAGTTTTGTTTTAACTTCTGCTGTTGCATCAAGAGTTGATTTACCAGCAACATCAAACGGCATTTTACCTTGTACACAGTCTGTTTTAGCAACTACAACTTTACCTTCTGCATCTGTAACAACTGCAGAAATTGTTGTGTCAACCTGTGAAAGACCTGCTGCATCTTCTGTAGCATCTTTGCTTGAATGTTCTGCATCTGATACAAGTGCAACTGCAAGTTTATTTTCAGCTACAGCTTTTGAATCTACTGCAGAATTAACTGCTTTTTCAAGAGCTGAAACGAAATCAGCAACATTAATTGTGCAACCTGCTGTTGCAAGGTCACCCTGAGCATAACCATCTTCTGCCATAAATGCTTTAACTTCTGAAAGAGTTTTACCCTTTGCAGTAGCCATAAATGCATCAGCTTGTTCGTTCCATTCTTTTACAGCACCCTCTGTGCCATCATGCTTTTTACCGAAAGCTGCCATATTATAGTCTGTGCCTTTTTCATACTTTG
>CALAEU010000265.1 GCA_937891215.1 uncultured Clostridia bacterium | reverse complement strand
ACGCTGCATAACAACAAAAAATGTGTTGAGGGATTTATAGCCTCAACACATTTTTACAAATTACTTTTTATCAAACAATGCTCTGCGCTCGGTAGAATGGCGCATCATACTTCTCATACCGTCTATATCTTCATTTTCAAGCATATCTTTAAGCTCATTGATATTTGTTCCGTTTTCAGCACTTACATATATTGTTTTTTCGCTTTTCTCGGGAATTTCTCCGAGCAAATCCGCCTTGCTGTAAGCAATGATATACGGAATTTTTTTATCTTCAAAAAGCTTTATAAGTTCATTTTCGGAATTATGAAGCTCATTTTTCGTGCTGTCAGAAACAAGAACTGCAATATCGGCATAATTGAGCACCTGGCGGGCTTTTTTAACCCTCATTTCACCCAGTGTTCCTTCATCATCAATACCGGGTGTATCAATAATAACAACGGGACCCAGAGGCAAAAGCTCCATTGCCTTTTTCACGGGGTCTGTGGTTGTTCCCTTAACATCGGAAACAACTGCAAGCTCCTGCCCCGTAACAGCATTTACGAGGCTCGATTTGCCTGCATTGCGAAGTCCGAAAAAACCTATATGAATTCTGTCAGCCGAAGCTGTACTGTTAAGACTCATATTATTACCTCAGAATCTGAAATCTCTTCTGTTTGAATTCTTGATGTCCTCAATATTTTTTGTAGCAATATCTCTGACCTTATCGGTAGGAATTTTCTGAAGCTCTTTTTCAATAAGCTCATAGCCGATTTTCTTTGTTTCTTCACTTGCATAGTCAACTAAATATTCGGTAAGTGTCATTAAAGCGTTAGGATGGCAACAGTTTATAATCTGACCTGTTTTACAAAGTGACATAAACCTGTCACCAGTTCTGCCCTCTCTGTAACAAGCGGTACAGAATGACGGAATGTGTCCATTTTTCATAAGCCAATTAACAACCTCGTCAAGTGTTCTCTGGTCAGAAACATCAAATTGTTCAGAATCGTGTGGGCGTTCTTCTTCTGTGTAACCGCCGACTGAAGTTCTTGATGCACCACTGATTTGTGAAACACCGAGTTCAAGTACTCTTTCGCGTACTTCCTGACTTTCACGGGTTGAAATAATCATACCTGTATATGGCACTGCAATTCTGATACACGCAATAATTTTTTCAAAAATATCGTCACTGAGACCATTATCAAACTGGTCAGGGTCAATATCATCAGCTCTTTTTAATCTTGGCACACTTATTGTGTGTGGGCCTACACCGTGAACTGCTTCAAGGTGTTCTGCGTGCATTAAAAGTCCTGCAAATTCATATTTATATTTTTCAAGACCGAAAAGAACTCCTAAACCGACATCGTCAATTCCGCCTTCCATAGCTCTGTCCATTGCTTCGGTGTGGTAAGCATAATTGTGTTTTGGGCCTGTCGGGTGCAATTCTTCATAGCTTTCTTTGTGATATGTTTCCTGGAAAAGAATGTATGTACCAATACCTGCATCTTTAAGTTTTTTATAATTCTCAACTGTAGTTGCGGCAATATTCACATTAACCCTTCTAATAGCACCATTTTTATGCTTTATTGAGTAAATAGTGTCGATACACTCTAAAATATACTCAATCGGGTTGTTTTTAGGGTCTTCACCTGCTTCAATAGCAAGTCTTTTGTGACCCATATCCTGCAAAGCGATAACCTCTGCCTTAACTTCTTCCTGAGTTAATTTTTTTCTTGCAATGTGTTTGTTCTGCATATGATAAGGGCAGTAAACACAACCATTTACGCAATAGTTAGAAAGATAAAGTGGTGCAAACATAACAATTCTGTTGCCGTAAAATGTTTGCTTTATTTCTCTTGCCAAAGCATACATTTTCTCAATAATTTCTTCATTTTCACAAGCAAGTAAAACTGACGCTTCTCTGTGATTAAGCCCTGCACAAACTGTGCCATTTTCAGTTTTTCTCGGTCTTGCCTTTTCTAATATATTGTTAATTAACTCAATATTGTTTTTATTTTCTTCAGCATATTTTATTGTTTCTAAGATTTCGCTATCTGAAATAAATTCTTCTGCCTTTAAAGATTTTACATTATAGTTTGACATTTTAATACTTCCTTTATTTTTTAATATCGCCTTTATCGATTACTATTTCGTACCCGATATTTTTAATTTCTTCTTTTAATTTTTCTATTTGCTCTGCCGACTCAACACCTGTTGCCAACTTATTGTCATAAAGAGCATATTTTTTTCTTTCTCTCTCTGGTGAAAGATTTGGCATTAAAACGTTTGCACCTGAAAGCATCATTTTAGCAAGCATACAACGAACTTTTTCTCCTCCAGATAATACGTTTACTTTCTTTAATGCTTCTTCACCAGAGAATAACATTCTACCTAAAAATCCTCTAACAAAAGTTTCTTCTTTTACTTTTGAATATTGCATTAACCAATCAACTATTGACATATCTTTATTAAATTCTGACGAATTATCTTTTGGAAAGTAAGCAACTGAAGTTGTTATTCCAAATTTATATTCTCCACTTTCTTGCGCTGAGTTATCTGTTAATATTTCGAATAATTCTGTTTTTGCAAGTCCCATTGGTCCAACAAAAGCAATCTTGTCATCTTTTTGTACATTTATTGAGATATTGTTTAATAGTTTTTTACCTTCGTCTGATGTCTTACTTATATTTTCAACAAACAAAATTTCTTTTCCTGGTTCTCTATCTGGTTTAAAATCTATGTATGGATATTTTCTATTTGATGGTTTTATTTCATCTAATTCTATTTTTTCTAATGATTTTTTTCTAGATGTAGCTTGTTTAGATTTTGATGCATTAGCACTAAATCTTGCAATAAATTCTTGCAATTCTTTAATTTTTTCTTCTTTTTTCTTGTTAGATTCTTTCATTTGCTTTAATGCAAGCTGACTAGATTCGTACCAGAAATCGTAGTTTCCTGGATATACTTTAATTTTACCAAAGTCTACATCTGCAATATGTGTACATACTTTATTTAAGAAATATCTATCATGAGA
>CALAEU010000264.1 GCA_937891215.1 uncultured Clostridia bacterium | reverse complement strand
AACTTTTTCTTTTCATTTTCACTTTATTCTTTTTCATTTATTCTTTAAAAACAAAAAACTCAGTTAACTGACCGAAATCAATTAACTGAGCTTTGTTTAATTTTATTAAGTTTTAGAGTAATACGAATTTCACTTCTTAACTATTCACTATTACTTCTTACCTTAATCAGCCGTCCCCTGATTGTGTTCTGCATTCTGCATTTTGCATTTAATTAAAGTCATCAAACTTCTCTTTCGCTTCTTCTTTAACTTCAGGTTTTGCCACAGGAGCTTGTTGTGGTATAGCTCCTTGCTTTTTCATTTCTGTAAGTCTGAAAGCGATTGCGGCATTCTGAACTTTTAATTCTTCAATCTGTCCCTGAATTTCGCTTTTTGTTTTAAAGAGCATAGCAATCATAAAACCGATGCTACCAAAGAACATAATACCATAAACAACAATATAAACACTTATATTGTTAGCATCAACAAATGCGAGTAATAAAACCAATGGAATAGCCATTGTAACTAAGACGAAAACAAGCACAAATAAAGCAATTTTTCCTTTTGTCATTATTCATTCTCCTTTGCAATTCTTTGTAAACCATCAAAACCGATTTTTACTGATTCAAATACATCCATATCGTAGCATAAATCCTGCTCGATTACAATATATTTTACACCGATTTCCTGACAGGTTCTGTAACATGCAGAAAGGTCAAGGTTACCTGTGCCACATTCTGCAAATCGTTGTTCATTATTTACAATTCTCATATCTTTAAAGTGGCACACTTCAACTCTGCCTTTGAGTTTTTTAAGATAATCTGCAGGTGTTACACCGCCTACCTGCATCCAGTATGTATCTGGTATAAAATGAAGTGTTTCAGGTGTAGTCTCCTCAATAAGTCTTTCAAATGTTCTTTTACCGTCATAACTCTCAAATTCAAACGCGTGGTTATGGTAGCAGAGTTGTTTGCCCATATCGTGCAATTTACCGCCAATTTCGTTACACTTATTTATAAATCCCCACACTGCTTCGTAAGAATCGTGAAGATTAAACGGCATAGCACCTATACCCATATTTTTGCAATTGATTAAATCGTGCTCTTTTGCTAAATTTTCCAAATCATTTTTGAAGCGTTCATAAGGCTTATGAGTAACGCAAACTTCCATATTATATTTTTTAATAAGTTCGCCTACTTTTATGGGGTCTATAGGTCCTATTGCAGAAATCTGTACCACATTACAACCAATACCTTGTAAAAATTTTAATGTTTCTTCAAAATCTTCTGCATTCTGACATTTATCTCTTAAAGTAAAAAGTTGAACACCTAATTTAATATCACTCATAACAAGTAACTCCTTTCAAGTCTAATTTACACTTATAATTATTTTAACATATTTTTCTATAAAGTAAAGAATTTATTTGTAAATTCTTGATTTTCACTTACTTTTGTAATACTATAATTGTTGTAAAAACAAAAAGGGGTGTTATAAATGTCTATAACTTCAATTATTCAAAGTCTTATCTCTCTTATAAGTGCACTTCTTATTCTTTTTAATTCTGGTGGCGTAGTTTCCACACCTGACGGATATTTTGAAGACACAAAAGAAGTACAGGTAATTTTTGATGAAGGAGTTTTTTCTATGGGCAAATATGATTTAGTTGTTTCACCTGATGGTGACGACAATAATAGTGGTACACTTTCTGAACCTTTAAGAACTCCGGAAGCAGCGAAAGAAAAACTTAAAAGTTTTAAAAATGCTGACTGCGGTACAATTACTGTTTGGTTCAGAGAAGGTACATACACTTTAGAAAACGAACTTATTTTTAACACTGACGACTGCGAAAATGTAGTTTATCGTTCTTACCCGAATGAAGATGTTAATTTTTCAGGTTCTGTTGCTCTCACCCAGTGGAGTGATGGTAAAATCAATAACCTTGACGCTTTTGTTACTGATATTGATACTGAAAATTTATATTTCCGTTCATTATTTAACGGCGAAAAAAGACTTGATATAAGCAAGTGGCCTAAAAAGGGTTGTTTCACAGTTGAAAATTCACTTGATGAAGATGCGTTTGCCCCTGATGAAAGCACAGGATTTTTCGCACTTCACGCTGCATTTTATGCAAAGAAAAACCAAGTGAAGAATTTTGAAAATCTCAAAGATGTTAATGTAAGGATTATGCACAAGTGGTGTGATGACATTTTGCCACTTCACTCTGCAAACATAACAACCGGAAGAATAGAACTAACAAAACCTGCTGCTATGACAATTGAAATTGGCGATAATTTCGTTTATGAAAATGTTAAGGAAGCGGTAAGCAGAGCTGGTGAATGGTACCTTGACAGAAGTGAAGGTAAACTTTACTATATTCCATTTGAAAATGAAACAAAAGAAAATCTTACACTTTATGCACCTGTTACCGAAAAACTCATAACTATAAATGGTGTTTCAGATATTGAATTTTCAGGTATCAACTTTATAAATACCGACTGGGATTTCATTTCAGGTACATGGCATAATCTTGGAGAAGATTTTGACCATCCTCTTTATAAAAATATTAAATATAACCACACTCACCCTCAGGCAGCGTATGAAACACCCGGTACTATCAACATCTCAAACTCATCTGAAATAAACTTCACAAACTGTAAATTCAAAAACATTTCAAACACTGCTATTAAGTATGATACAGGTTCAACAAATTCAACTGTAAAAAGTTGCTTGTTTGATGAAATTGGTGGTAACGCTGTTTTCATTAATGGTCCTTTCACAATTCCCGCACAGACAAGTGGCATTACAGTTACCGACTGTCATATAAGATATTACGGAAGAATTTACAACAACTCTATCGGTGTATTGCTCACTCACGCTACCGACTGTAACATTACACACAACGAAATTCACGATGGTTGGTACACTGCTGTTTCTGTTGGTTGGAATTGGGGTTACACTGACAACCCTACTAATAATATTAAAATTCAGAACAACTTAATTTATAATATAGGTAACGGCTGGCTTTCTGATATGGGTGGCATTTATACTCTGGGTATTCAGCCAGATACAGTTTTAAGCGGTAACATAATTCACAATGTTGGTTGTTACGAAGGTAGCACAGGTTACGGCGGTTGGGGTATTTACCTCGATGAAGGTTCAAGTTACATTACCGTTGAAAATAACCTTGCTTATGACTGTTCCTCAAACGCTTTACACCAGCATTATGGTAAAGATAATTTAATAAAGAATAATATTCTTGCATTAAGTGGTGGTGGTCAGATGCTTATTACAAGACACGAAGAACACAACTCGCTTTTCCTTTATAACAATATCTTAGTTTCTGACGACCAACTTATATATAAAACTGCAGTTGAAAAAGATTGGTTTACAGATAACAATAATCTCTATTGGGACTACACTAACGAAGAAAAAGTTTTCTCTGGTGATTCTATGGACTTAGGCGAGAGGGTTTCTGTAAGCAAAATGGAACGCCGTGGTTACTACAACAACGCGGTTTTTGCTGACCCATTATTTAAAGATATTGAAAACAGAGATTTTACAATTTCTACTAACTCCCCTGCATTAGATACAGGATTTGAGTTCTGGGATTTTGAAGCAGGTACATACACGCTTTTTGAATAATTAGAAAAATAAGCCGAAACGCTATATGCATTTTAAACAATGCATATAGTGTTTTTTTATAAATACAATACAAAATTTTTAATTTTTTCGATTTTTTTATTTACAAAAACTGGAATATATGCTAGTATGATAGTAGAGAGTTACGGAAAAGTTTCGTTTCAGTTTCTCATTGCTCTCGCTTTTGGGATTATATAAAGGAGGCTTGTGTATGTTTAAATTGTTAAAATCAAAAAAAGGATTTACTTTAGTTGAGTTATTAATAATCGTTCTTGTTATTGGTATTGTTACTGCGGTAGCTATTCCCGCTTTTGGTTCTTATGTTAAAGTAGCAAATACAAAAGTTTGCAGACTTCAACGCGAAGATTTAGAATCACAAGCGCAAAACTGGTGTATGCGTAATAACTTCAATGCAGATTTTGATTATGCTATTACTTCTGATGAAAATTCAAGACCTAAAGTTATTGAGTACCAAGTCCCACTCTCAGATGACCAAATTACATTACTCGCAACAGATATTCATCCTAACATTGTTTGTTGCCCTTCTGGTGGCACTTACACATTCACAGTAACCCCACAACCAAGTGGTATCCCTATTATAACTTGTGTTTGTGATTGCGAAGACCACATTGACACTAATGCAAACCAAACCCCCCCTGTTATGCCGTTAGCGGAATGAGGTTCAGGAATCAGAAATCAGGAATCAGTAAAATAAAATGCATTCTATCATTTTTCAGTTTTTCGTAAACTAAATATGATAGAATGCATGTTTTTTTATTCGTTTCTATTTCCTATTTCCTGAAATCAAATAAGCACTTTACTCAAGAATGTTTTTAGTCTTTCACATTTCGGATTCTGGAATATTTCTTCAGGAGTACCCTCCTCCTGAATTATACCTTCATCAATAAACAATACTTTTGAACCAACCTCTTTAGCAAATCCCATTTCGTGAGTTACAACAACCATTGTCATACCCTCATCTGCAAGGGATTTCATAACATCAAGCACTTCACCAACCATTTCAGGGTCAAGTGCAGATGTAGGCTCGTCAAAAAGCATCACATCAGGATTCATTGCAAGTGCTCTGACAATTGCTATTCTTTGTTTCTGACCGCCAGAAAGTTGTTGAGGGTAAGCGTTTGCTTTATCAGGAAGACCAATTCGTGCAAGTAATTCCATTGCTTTTTTTTCTGCATCTTCCTTACTCATTTTAAGAACCTTAATCGGTGCTAAAGTAATATTATCAATAATGGTAAGATTATTAAAGAGATTAAACTGCTGAAAAACCATACCCATTTTTTGTCTTGCTAAGTTTATATTTATATAATTCTCTTCGTAAATTTTTTTCATAAGAGATTTATATTCTTTACCCTCTTTTTTCTCGTTGAGCAAATCTTCTTTTTTTATCTTAGCAATAAGTTCTTCTTTTATTTCGTCATCATTTTTGGTTGGGTTATGTTGTTTATATTCATTAAAAAGTTTTTTATAAGTATCTGACAATTCAATAACATCAGTATGTAAATACGGGTCAACATCTGTAACAAGTTTCCCCTCAAACCATACTTCACCATAAGTAGGTTTCTCAAGAAGATTAAGGCAACGCAAAAAAGTACTTTTACCACTACCGGATGGTCCTATAACTACTATCTTTTCGCCTTTTTCTATATCGTAAGATATACCGTTGAGAACCTTAACATCACCGAAATATTTATATATATTTTTTGCATTTATAATTGCTTTATCGTTTGTCACCGGCTCTCAACCTCTTTTCCATTAATTTAATAAACATTGTAATAATTAAAATAAGTACTATATAAACAATTGCCATTACTAAGTAAGGAACCATATATTCATAGTTACTGTTACCTATATTTTTAAATGCAGTACACAAATCAACTGCACCAACAAAACTTACTATTGATGTTTCTTTTACAAGAGTGATAAATTCATTACCTAAAGTAGGCAAAATATTTTTTACCGCTTGTGGTACTACAATTTTCCATAAAGTAACAGGATAACTAAGACCTAGGGCTCTACCCGCCTCTGTCTGACCATAATCAACAGACAAAAGACCTGAACGCATTATTTCGGAAACATAAGCCGCACTGTTAAGCCCGAAAATTATAATACAAACCATCAATGATGACATTCTTATTTCTAAAAGAGGGAAAAGAACATAATAACCTAAAAGCAGTTGAACAACCATTGGGGTTCCGCGGAAAAATGCAACATAAGTATCTACTATTTTATTCAGCGCTTTTACAATTTTATTGTTTTGCGGAACAATTTTTACAATAGCAAGAAGTGTACCGATTATAATACCTATAACCAGACCGACAATTGCTATAATCAATGTGTTACGAAGTCCTTCTATAACTTGTACATAACCATTTTTTTCAATAAGAGTTTTTACAAAGAACTCCCACTTCACACTAAAATTACCCATTAAATTTTACCACCTGTTTGTTTTTACTAACATTTTGCCGAGAGGGAACTAACCCCTCTCGGCATTAACTCATTATGTCAGTTATTAGTTTTGTGCATTGTAAGATTCAGCAATTTTCATAGCTGGAGCTTCATCTATAACAACATAATCAATATTACCGTTAATAAGGTCCTGAACTGCAAGAGCACCGTTACTATAACCAGTACATGTTACTTTGTAACCATCAAAGCCGAAGCTCTCATCCCCTTCAACATAGTACTGACCTGTAGTACCTGTCTGAACACCGAATTTCTTTGAAGCATCAAAGCCATTAAGAATTGCAGTTACATCATCAGCTGGATATTGAATTGGAATGATGTCATAGAAATTGATATTTTGTGGAATAACAACAATTCCTCCAGGATGTTGTCCTGTTGTTCTTTTTACTCCAGTACACCCTATTGCTAAGCGTTCAATTTCTGCAGTACGCATATCACCTAGTTCTTTATCTTCACAATATCCTTTTACAAATCCAAAGGCTGTTTTATCTGCAACTGTACCAATTGTTCCGGC
>CALAEU010000263.1 GCA_937891215.1 uncultured Clostridia bacterium | reverse complement strand
AATCTCTCTTTTTCTTTCATTTTCTCTGTTTTTTAATAGTTTTTCTCTCACGCCAAATTCAACTATCTGCTTAATTTACTGTAATCGCTTACGATATGAATGGTATTTTTCTGACGTTTTTTCTGTTTTCGTTGTTTTTTTGTTGTCGAGAAGAAAATACAGAGCAATAACGCGAGTATTATAAGACCAATATAAAATGCTGGAGATTTAACAAGTTTCAATACCCAGTTAAACATAGCCCATATATAGTTTTTCTTAACTGTATGACCTGCAACAAGTGTTACTTCCGTAACAACAACATTATTATATAATAAATATGCTTTCCCCACCTCTTCACCCTTTTCTATAGGTGCTTTAACTTTTTCTGGGAATGACTCTGAATATTTAACAGTTAAATCGTCTACATTAACTTCATTAAGAACAACTGCTTTAACAGGCTCTTTCGGAACTAAACTTACATAATCATAAGATCTGCCATATTCAACAGAAACTTCACCTAAAATTCTTTCTGAATCTGCAAGAACTTTCATTTCCATATTATTGAAAGCCCATCTGAGCATATAACGACAAGTCAAATATGCTGTATTTCTTGCTGCACCATCGAGGTAATAATCAGTTACACCTTTCATTGCAATTGCAATATAAGTATAACCATTTTTTGTTGCACTGGTAATAAGACACGCACCAGCTTTATCAGTAGTACCTGTTTTAAGACCAATTATTTTAACACCAGAAAAATGATAGTATGAGTATTCATTTAAAAGTGGATTTGTGTTATATAAATAACGTACATCACTTTTGTTAGTTTTAGGCATTGTCTTACCATATTTTGAAGAAATTTTTCTTATTGTTTCATTCTGCAAAGCGTTTTTAGAAATAATATACATATCATTTGCAGTTGTTCTGCTTTGCTCGTCACTGGAAAATCCAGGGTCATTTTCATCATCAAGTCCGTGTGGATTTGAAAAATGAGTGTTTTTACAACCAAGTTTCTCAACATAAGCATTCATTTCGTCAACAAACAATTGTGGATTACCATTACCATAATGATATGCAAATACTGCCGCTGCATCATTAGCACTAGGTAAAAACAAGCAATATAAAAGCATCTCAAGAGTAGTTTTTTCGCCTGCGTAAAGACCTGCAACTGAACTACCAGTTCCGAGAATACTGTCAACTGCGTCTTTCTGGCAAGTAATCTGAGTTGAAAGTGCATCCCCTTTTTCAAGTACAACAAGAGCAGTAACAATTTTTGTTAAAGATGCGGGAGCTGTAATTTTATCTGCATTTTTAGAGTAGACAACAGTATCTGTATCAACATTTACAAGCAAAGCAATTTCTGTTTCGTACTCTGGTGGTTCAATATTATAAGCATTTTTATTATCAGTAGCACTTGCAATATTTGTAAATAATGGTAAAATTAAAATAAAACAATTTATAAAAATCAGCAGTTTTTTCATAGACAATCACCAGATAAATGTAGTAAAATAGTAATTAAATGATATTATAACATTTAATTATAAAAATTTAAATAGTATTTTTAAAAAAAGGAATGTGAATTTATGGTTTTTATTACAGGAGATACTCATGGAGATCCAGAGCGTCTTTCTAAATCTGCTTTAAAAGAATTAGCACCTGGCGACACTCTTATTGTTTGTGGCGACTTCGGTTTTGTTTGGGATAATTCTAAGGCAGAGCAAAAAATATTAAAGTCGTTTTCAAAAAGAAAGTATAACATTTGTTTTATTGATGGTACTCACGAAAATTTTGAAATACTTAACGGTTACCCTGTTACTGCATGGAAAGGCGGAAAAGTTCACAGAATTTCAGATAACATTTTTCATCTTATGCGTGGTCAGATTTTTACCATTGATGGTTTAAGAATTTTCACAATGGGTGGTGGCGAAAGTCCTGATTTAGACTACCGTATTGAAGAAAAAACCTGGTTGAAAGAAGAAACACCATCTAAAGCAGAACTTCTTGAAGCTGCAAATAATTTAGAAAATGTAAACTGTAAAGTAGATGTAATTTTAACACACGAACCATCAGGAATTATTAAGGATTTCTTAAAACTTGGTGACAATGAACCAATTCACGTTACTTCTCTTAACGCATATTTCGATGAACTTTCAAAATGCGCAGAATTTGACCGTTGGTTCTTTGGTAGTTTACATCTTGATAAATATATTTCTAATTCATATATAGGTGTCCACAAAGCACTTGTAAATGCTCACACAGGCGAAAGAATAAGTATATAAAATAAAGGCACAGTCTTAATGACTGTGCCTTTACGCTTTCGCAAAGTATTACTTGACAAAGATTTAACTTCTGTTATAATAATTCTGTAAAAAACTTGCCTCCATAGTTAAATGGATATAATAAACCCCTCCTAAGTGGGGGTTTTAACGCTCGCCTTTGCAAAAAGGTAAATGGTCATAGGTTTGAATTGTATCGTATATGCGCTTGTACCTCAGCAGGATAGAGGGTCCGCCTCCTAAGCGGAACGCCCCCGGTTCGAATCCGGGCA
>CALAEU010000262.1 GCA_937891215.1 uncultured Clostridia bacterium | reverse complement strand
TCATAATTTCACAAGCAAAAAATGTTTATTTTTCATTTAAATTTCCTGCGGGAGACCATATTGAAAACGAATTGTTTTATTCAATAAAAAAATCCATAAGAATATAGACGTGGATGATATTATTGATAACGTAGGTGCAAGGCTTGTGGGCATAATTCCCGACTCTTCCGAAATATACGGCGGTGCATCCTACAATAAAATTCCATTTGACTGCAAAGGCAATCAGGCATTCGTAAGAATAGCAAAACGTCTTTGTGGTCAAAATATTCCGTTCAAGAGCAAATATTTGTGATTGACTTTTCAGAATAAAAGTGTATAATATGTTTTGCAAAGATAGTAGCTACATCTTTTGCCGAAAATAAAACAGGGGAGCTGGCGGACGTCGGCTGAGAAAGAAAACAATCCTTTTCTGACCCTTCAAACCTGATGCGGATAATGCCGCCGTAGGAAACATAAAGTTTGTCTTTTTCTCTCTCTACGGTGGGTTGTCGCCGTAGGGAGATTTTTATTGGAGGTCTTAAAAATGACAAACTTAACAAAAAAAGAAAAAAACAGGCGTCTTGCAGAAAGTGCTCTGATGTTGGCACTTGCAACAATCTTATCAGAACTTGCGGTGTTTTCACTTCCATTTGGCGGTAGTGTAACACTTTTCAGTCAGGTACCGGTTATTTTGATTTCATATCGTTACGGAATTAAATGGGGACTTACGACAGGTCTGGCACTCAGTCTTATTCAACTTATATTCGGTATTCAGAATTTCTCTTATGTAAGCGGTATAAGTGCATTTATGATTCTTGCATTTTGTGATTACATAATAGCATTTTCTGCTCTTGGTCTTGGCGGAATGTTTAAATACAAAATCAAAAATGATGTTCTTGCCATTTCACTTGGTGGTGTCTTGGTTACTGTTATAAGATTTATCTGTCACTTTATAAGTGGTGCGACAATCTGGGGCGGATATGCTGAAGAAGGTCAATCAGTTTTAGAATATTCTTTTGCTTATAATATTAGCTATATGTTGCCTGAACTTGTAATTACTGTTATAGGTTTGGTTGTAATTGCAGGTGTTTTTGATTTGAATTCACTTGAACTGAAAACTAAAATAGCAAAGAAAGAAAATAAAAGTTAATAATTTGTAAAACTCCTTTGAATTTTTATAAAATGTTTGAAATTTACCTCTATTAGTGATAGAATAGTAAATTGATAAAAATTCAAGGGAGGTTTTTTCTTGAAAGACGAAAAAGAAATGCAGATTAATGAAAATGAAAACGAAGAAGCATTAGAGTCTTCACTTGATAAAAGCGATAATTACGAACAAGAGAAACTTAATGACGAATTAGAAAAACTTGCGGAAACTTTCAGAACAGAACTTAAAAAAGCAAAAGAGCAAGGTGAAATAAAAGTCAGCGAAAATGAAGTTGTTGACGAAAATGATAATGTGATACCTAAAGAAGAACTTTGCGAATGTTGCGGAGAAAGAAGAAAAGATACTTCTGTTTCACAGAATTATGCTTATTGTTCTGAATGCAGAGAACTTATGAAACGCTATCCTTTAAACTTTTCAAGTATAGTTGTTGCACTTGCAGTAATTGTAGTTGCGGTATTAGGTGTTGCAGGATTTATTTCAGATTTTTCTGGTTACAACAGTGTGAAAATTGCGAATGATGCCAACAGAGAAAACAAAAAGTTCTCTGCAGTTGAATATTATGTTGAGGCGTGTTCATTTTTTGAGGATAAAGAGCTCATTCCAAAAAAACTTTACAGGGACAGTGCAGAAAATATTTTTTCAACACTTCCTGAAGGTGTAGCTTCTTTTAATCAGGTATCAGAAATTATTGATTTGGCACTTTCTGATTTTGAAGCAAAATTGCCAATTTATAATGGCTATGAAAATTTGAGAGATAAGTCATTGACTATGTATAACACCTTCAACGCTTTTTATGCGATTATGAATAACACGGAATATAATAATTTAAGCGTCGATAACAAGGAATTGATTTTAAAAATATATAATGAAATCGGAGATTTGATTGGCAAGGAATTGACAATCAAATCTATGACAGGTGAAGATATTACAGTTGTTTATGATGAAGCGGCAGTTTTATTTTCTCAGTTTATGTTCGCATATTCTTATGAAGAATTTGATAAAGCTTACGATTGTTTGAAAAAACTCAACGAACTTTACCCGGAATATATTTCCATGTTTGGTTATGAACTTGCAATTTTAGAAATTCAGAGTGGTAATTTTAAAGAAGCAAATTCTCTTGCAGATAAACTTATTGTTACTAATGCAGAAGATTCTTCACCTTATGGTATTTATACCTACAGTTACCGTATGAAAGGTAATTACAAAAAATCACTTGAATATGCTGAAAAAGGTCTTGCAATAAACAAAGAAGACAGTGATTTGTACAGACAAAAAGCAATTACTTTGTTATTACAAGGCGAAGCAAAAGAAGCACAGAAAGTGATTGAAGAAGGTTCATCTTTAGGCGAGTATGCAGTTATGTATTACACATATTTAATAATTGCAAATGAAGCAGGTGACACCAAGAAAGTAGAAGAAATCAAGAAGATTTTAGATGATGCAAAGGTTGAAACACCTGAAAAGGTGCAAAAATATCTTGATGGAAAATTAAGTTATAAGAAATTATTTACGGAAGGTACAGGTGATATACAATGACATATATTTATGTAGCTACCAGAATAATTACTTATTTCGGTACAGAAATCAGAGTGTTGTGGGAGCAATTAGTTTGCAGATTTTTTAAAATTCCGCAAGAAGACCCGAGAACATTTAAAGCAAACGAAATGTGCGGCCATGTGGAACACGAACTTTTAAAATCACTTAAAGAATCATTTTTTATGTGCTTTCTGCCATTCTTTATGAACTTTGTTTTAGGTATTTGCATTTTGCTCACAGGTTCTTACAGAGTGTTTTATATTGGGGATATTTCACTTTCAAGTTTAGTATTTCTTATTGTGGGAGTTTCACTTCTTTCAAACTGTGCACCATCTTTTGAAGATGCACTTTCATTTAAAGATTATCTTTACAGTAAAGAAACAAGTCTCTTTGTGAAAATAATTCTCACACCACCTTTTGCAGTTTCTTATGCGTGTGCGTATTTAGAAAGATATTCCATAACATTTATTTTAGCAATTCTCTTTGCCTGGGTATTCCCGACTTTATTCAGCTTTACATTTCCAATTATAAATCAGATTTTGAATTAAAACTAACCTCGTAGTTTTTAAACTACGAGGTTAGTTTTTTACATTATCTTTTCAGTTAAAATTATTTCATCACTATCTGTAAATGTTGCTATAATTCCGTTTCTGTGTGCAGTAGCATATATCGGCACTTTTGCAACCATAGTTAAATTCCATTTGACATTCGGGTAAATTTTACCGAGAAAGTTAGTACAGATAGCAATTTCGGGTTTTAATTGTTTTAAAAATTTCTGCGAAGATGAACCGTAATAACCGTGATGCCCGATTTTTAATAAATCAACATCACCAATTGATTCACCGTAAAGTTGTTCAAGCCCCGAACTCTTTGTGAAATCGGCTGCTAAAAATGCCCTTTTTTTACCTTTTGTAACTATTACACCGACACTGTTTGCGTTTTCGCCGTTACCGTTCAATTCTTCAGGAGTAACAGTGTTTATAAATTGTAATCTGAAATCGCCAAAATTAAATTCCCAATCAGGCAAATCTTCTATCAGAACAATATTCTTTTCTTTTATTGCTTTAATTATATTGTTATAAGTTGCGACATTGTCCCAACCATCCTGCTCTAATTCGGTAGCAATTTCTTTGTTGTATTTTTTGAAGTACGCTCTGCCTATTTCAATTTCATCATCACTTATTATTTCGTAGAAATTACCAATGTGGTCGTAATGGTTGTGAGTGCCTAAAATGAAGTCAAGGTAAATTTCACCATCTTCATTTTTTGCGACTTTTTTCAAGTACGAAATAACTTCGTCTTTATAGCCTTCATAAGGTGTGGTTTTTCTCGGGTTTTTGTCACCTTCACCTGAATCTATCAAAGCAAAATGTCCGTTGCTTTCAAGTAGAATACAGTCAGAGTTACCTGTGTTAAGAAAATGAATTCTGTCATCACCATTTTCCAAAGTGAAATTTTCTGTTTCTAACTGATAATTCTTTTCGTATTTGTTACAAAGTAGAAGAGTTAAAATATCTAAACTGAAAACAGAAAACATTACAAACGAAATTATAATTGTTGCAATAACACGTGCTAATTTTTTCTTATCCATTTTCAGCACCGCCTTTCATTTTTTCTTTTAATGAAAGTAAAATATTTAAAACTATTGCAACTAAAAGTGTAATGAATATATTTGTAAAAATTGAAATTACAAATATTAAAACGAGTGAAATTATACTTAAGACACCTTTTTTGAAAGAAACACCGATTTCACCCCACTGAACTTGTTTCCATGCGTTTACAATAAGTACAACCGCCAGTGAATGAACAGGGATTCGTGCTATAATGTCATTTAAAAAGAAAGTTGAGTAAATTACAAGTATTACTGCAAAAATTGCAGAGATTAAAGAAAATCCGCGGATTTCAAATGCTCTTACAGGGAATCCGCCTGAAATACCATTTAAAATTGTTGCAGTACCTTGTGAATCAGTTCTTGTTTTATTATGTGAGAAAAACAAAAGTAAAAATCCCATTGCGAGCGCACTCTGTAAAGCGTTTATATATGCAGAATGTGAAAATAAAAATTCTGAGTTGAAAGATGGTAAAAAGAATGAAAGTTTATCTTCAGTTATAAAATCTGAAAGAGCGGACACTTCGTTTATAGGAGTGTAGTTTTTGTCGGGATTAAGAATTAAATTTAAAAATAACGGTAATATTAAAGAAAAACTTTCCGCAGGTAAATGTTTATTTGCTTTTCTGAATTTAAAAGGGTAGGTAATCATAGAAAAAAGTGTTACTGTACCGAAAAATACACCGCGCCAGTTAGGGTGGAAGCCTAATGAACGATAGTTTTTAAGAATTTCAATTACTGTAAAACCCTCTGCACCAATTCCGAAATAGTGTGTAGTTAAAAGTGCAGTGACAGAAAAAGCAAGACTTAAACAGATTCCACTTTCTACAGCAGGGTGAAGTGTGAGTTTTTCATATCTTTTATTTAAAAAGAGAAAAATCAATCCGCCACCAATTACTGTGAAAGGTAAAAGTGAGTTTGTACCCAAAGATAAAACTAAAAGTAGTGGTACTGTAAAAAATGTATCGGGTGCACACGAGGTTTTTCGGACGCAGACCATTATTGG
>CALAEU010000261.1 GCA_937891215.1 uncultured Clostridia bacterium | reverse complement strand
CATTAGAATATGATAAGTGTCCTAATGGAATTATTGGAATTGAAACTATGGTGCCAATTATTTACACTGAGTTTGTGAAAAAAGGATTAATTAGTTTAGATAGATTTTTAGATATATTAGTATACAATCCAATTAAAGTGTTTAATCTTCCTAAACGCGATTTAAAAGAAGGAATGATAGCTGATATAGCGATTATCGATATTGAAAATGAACATAAATATACAAAAGAAGAAATATTATCAAAAGGAAAAAATTCACCATTTATTGGAAATTGTTATTATGGATTTACTAAATATACTTTAGTAAATGGTGAAGTTGTATATAAAAAATAAGGGAGAAATTTAAAATGAATAATCGTAAATTAGTGCTAGAAAGTGGACAAGTTTTTGAAGGTATTGGATTTGGTAGTTTAAATGAAACAGTTGCAGAATTGATATTTAATACAGCTGTTGTTGGCTATCAAGAAATTATTTCTGATCCATCCAATTGTAATAAAATGATCTGTATGACTTATCCTTTAATTGGGAATTATGGTTTAACAGATGAAGATTATGAATCTAAACATTTAAGTGTGAAAGGTATGATAGTTAGAGAATACAATGAATTACCATCTAATTTCCGTTATACAAAAACACTTTCTGAAGAAATGGAAGAAAACCATATTCCTGGTATCTGGGGTGTTGATACAAGAGAAATTACAAGAAAAATCCGTGACAATGGTAGTAGTCGCGTAATTCTTACTAATGCAGATGTTCCGACAGAAAAAGCAATTGAAATTATTAAAAACACACCAATTACAACAAATGCTGTAGAAAAAGTAAGTTGTAAAAAACGCTGGTATTCAAGAACAACAAATGCTAAATACAATGTTGTGGCAATTGACTGTGGTATAAAACTTAATATAATTCGTCTTTTAAATGCAAGAGGCTGTAATGTAACAGTTGTTCCATTCAACACATCAGCAAAAGAGATTATAAAAATGAATCCTGATGGTGTTGTAGTTTCAAATGGTCCTGGTAGTCCAGAAGATGTAGCATCAATCGTTGATGTTATTAAAGAACTCAAGGGTAAATTCCCACTCTTCGGTATTGGTTTAGGTAATCTTTTAATCGGCACAGCTTATGGTGCTAAGAGCGATAAATTAAAATTCGGTCATCACGGTGGTAACCACCCTGTAATGAATGTTGAAACTGGTAAAGTAATCACAGTTTCACAGAGTCAGGATTACACCCTTAACGAAGAGTCATTAAAATCAACTGATTTAAAAATTACACATCGTGACATTCTCGACAAAACTGTTGAAGGCGTTGAAAACGAGCACGATAAAGTGTTTGGTGTTCAGTTTAATCCAGAAGGTGCACCAGGTGCAGTAAACGATGTGTTATTTGATAAATTTGTTACTATTATGAAGGAGGGCAAGTAAGATGCCAAAAAGAACTGATATTAAGAAAATACTTGTTATAGGCTCGGGCCCTATAGTAATAGGACAAGCCGCAGAATTTGACTACGCAGGTACTCAGGCGTGTCTTGCACTTAAAGAAGAGGGTTACGAAGTTATTCTCTGTAACTCAAACCCTGCAACAATTATGACAGATACTTCAATGGCTGACAAAGTTTATATGGAGCCACTTACTTTAGAATATATTGCAAAAGTTATCCGTTATGAAAGACCAGATGCAATTGTTCCTGGTATCGGCGGTCAGACAGGACTTAACCTTGCAATGCAACTTGAGAAAAAAGGTATTTTAGAAGAATGTGAAGTTGAACTTTTAGGTACAAAGAGCGAAAGTATCGAAAGAGCAGAGGACCGCGAACTCTTCAAACAGCTCTGCCTTGATTTAGGCGAACCAGTTCTTCCATCAGAAATCGCAAACACAGTTGAAGAAGGTCTTGCAGCTTGTGAAAGAATCGGTTATCCTGTTGTTCTTCGCCCAGCTTTCACATTAGGTGGCACAGGTGGCGGTTTCGCAGATAACGAAGAAGAATGTCGTGAACTTCTTAAAAATGGTCTTAAACTTTCACCAGTTCATCAGGTTCTTGTTGAAAAGAGTATTAAAGGTTATAAAGAAATTGAATTCGAAGTAATGCGTGACTCAAACGACACAGCAATTGCTATCTGTAATATGGAAAATGTTGACCCTGTCGGTATTCACACAGGTGACTCAATTGTTGTTTGTCCTTGCCAGACACTTACAAATAAAGAAGCAGGTATGCTTCGTGACAGTGCTTTAAGAATTATCAAAGCGTTGGAAATTGAAGGTGGTTGTAACGTTCAATTTGCACTTGACCCACTTTCATTTGATTATTATGTTATCGAGGTTAACCCACGTGTTTCACGTTCATCCGCTTTAGCTTCTAAAGCAAGTGGTTACCCGATTGCAAGAGTTACTGCAAAAATTGCAGTTGGTATGCACCTTGAAGAAATAGAGCTTGCAAATATTCCTGCGGCTTGCGAACCAGCACTTGACTATGTTGTTGCAAAAATGCCTCGTTTCCCATTTGACAAATTTGCAACTGCAAACAATAAACTTTCAACTCAGATGAAAGCAACAGGCGAAGTAATGAGCCTCGGCAGAACTATTGAAGAATGTCTTTTAAAAGCTGCTCGTTCACTTGAAATCGGTGTTTGCCACCTTTATATGAAAAAGTTCGATAGCTACACAGAAGCAGAACTTCTTGAGTATATCAAAGACGGTACAGATGACAGAATTTTTGCTATTGCAGAACTTATCAGTCATGGTACAGACATCGGTATGATTTACGATGCAACAAAAATTGATATTTTCTTCCTTGAAAAAATCAGAAATATCATCCGTATGGAAGAAAAACTTAAAGCTAATAAAAACGATTTAACTGTTCTTTATGAAGCAAAAAGAATGGGCTTCTGCGACCAGTATATTGCTCGTCTCTGGGAGTGCAAAGAAATTGATGTTTACAATATCCGTGTAGAGAATAAAATGTTCCCTGTATATAAAATGATTGATACCTGTGCAGCAGAATTTGAAGGAACAGTTCCTTACTTCTACTCAACTTATGAAGCAGAGAATGAATCAATCGTTTCAAATAAAGAAAAAATTATTGTTCTCGGTTCAGGTCCTATCAGAATCGGTCAGGGTGTTGAATTTGACTACTCAACTGTTCACGCAGTTCAGACAATCAAATCAGCAGGTTACGAGGCAATTATCATAAACAATAACCCTGAAACAGTTTCAACTGACTACACCTGTTCAGATAAACTTTATTTTGAACCACTTACAGTTGAAGATGTTATGAATATCATTAACCTTGAAAAACCAATGGGGGTAATTGCTTCACTCGGCGGTCAGACTGCTATCAACTTAGCAGAACCACTTAAAAATCGTGGTGTTAAAATTATCGGTACAGATTGCGATGCTATAGAAAAAGCAGAAAATCGCGATTCATTTGAAAAACTTCTTAAAGAATTAGATATTCCACAACCGGAAGGTAAAGCAGTTACAAAAATCGAAGATGGTCTCGAAGCAGCAAAGAAAATCGGTTACCCTGTGTTAGTTCGCCCATCATTCGTTTTAGGTGGTCGTGCAATGCAGATTGTTGCGGACGAAGAGCAATTAAAACACTATCTTAAAACTGCTGTTGAAATTGATGAAGACAAGCCAGTACTTGTTGATAAATATATTTCAGGTAAAGAAGTTGAAGTTGACGCTATTTGTGACGGTAAAGATGTTTTCGTTCCAGGTATTATGGAACTCGTTGAAAGAACAGGTATCCACAGTGGTGACTCAACAAGTGTTTACCCGACATTCAGTATTTCACAAAAGGTAAGAGAAACAATTCTCGAATACACAAAGAAATTAGGTCTTGGTATTGGTATTGTTGGTCTTTACAACATTCAGTTCATTGTTGATAAGGACGAGAATGTGTTTATTATTGAAGTTAACCCTCGTTCTTCAAGGACAGTTCCATTCCTTTCAAAAGCAACTTCTTATAGTTTAGCAGATATTGCAACTCTTACAATTTTAGGTAAGAGCCTTAAAGAACAGGGTATTGACTATCTCTATCCTGAAGATAAAAAACGCTGGTATGTTAAAGCACCTGCTTTCTCATTCTCAAAACTTCGTGGTCTTGACGCATACCTTTCACCTGAAATGAAATCAACGGGTGAAGCAATCGGTTATGATAACAAACTTACCCGTGCTCTTTACAAAGCATTACAGGCTTCTGGAATGAATGTTATGAACTACGGTACAGTTCTTGCAACTATTGCCGATGAAGACAAAGAAGAAGCATTACCAATTATCCGTCGTTTCTATAACATGGGCTTCAATATTCAGGCTACAGAAGGTACTGCAAACTTCCTAAAAGAAAACGGTATAAGAACTCACGCTGTTAAGAAAATCAGTGAAGGCAGTGAAGAAATTCTTAACAATATGCGTCAGGGTTATATTAACTATGTAATCAACACCCGTGATATTAACCAGACAGGTTATTTATCAGATGGTCACGAAATTCGTCAATGTGCAGTTGAAAACAATGTAACACTCTTTACTTCACTTGATACTGTTGCAGTATTACTTGATGTTCTTGAAGAAACAACACTCTGCATTTCAACAATTGATGAATAATAATTTGGAGATATTTTAAAATGTATCAAGGAATTTATACAATTAAAGAAAACACTAGAATCGCTAAAGATGTTTATAAAATGATTGTCGAAGGTGATACTTCTTCACTTACTGCAACAGGTCAGTTTGTAAATATCAAAGTTGACGGTTTATATCTCAGAAGACCGATTTCTGTTTGCGATTATGATGAAGGTACAATAACGCTTATCTACAAAGTAGTAGGTGCAGGAACCCAGATTATGTCAACAAAAGAGCCGGGCGAAACATTCGATATTTTAGTCGGTCTCGGCAATGGCTACAATACCGATAAAAGTGGAGAAAATCCACTTTTAATCGGCGGTGGCGTTGGTGTACCACCAATGTACGGACTTTGTAAAAAGTTAGTAGCAGAAGGCAAAAATCCAACTGTAATTTTAGGTTTTAACACTGCGGATGAAATTTTCTATAAAGAAGAATTTGAAGCATTGGGCGCTAAAGTTTATGTTACAACTGTTGACGGTAGTGTAGGAGTAAAAGGTTTTGTAACAGATGTTATGAAAGAACTTACTTACTCTTACTTCTTCACTTGTGGTCCTATGCCAATGTTTAAAGCAATTGAAAATACTGCTACTACAAGTGGTCAGTATAGTTTTGAAGAAAGAATGGGTTGCGGATTTGGTGCTTGTATGGGTTGCTCATGCAAAACAAAATACGGCAACAAGCGTATCTGTAAAGATGGCCCTGTTTTAGAAAGGGAGGAGATTATATGGTGAATCTTGAAACATCACTTTGTGGCTTAAATCTCTCAAATCCCTTGATTCCTGCAAGTGGTACTTTTGGCTATGGTTACGAATTCGCAGAACTTTATGACATAAACATTTTAGGTACATTCTCATTCAAAGGTACAACTAAAGATGCTCGTTTCGGTAATCCTACACCAAGAATTGCCGAGTGCGAAGCAGGTATGATAAATGCAGTAGGTCTTCAGAATCCCGGTGTAGAGAAAGTTATTTCTGAAGAATTACCGAAACTTAAAGAAGTATTTAATAAAAAAGTTATGGCAAATGTAAGCGGATTTTCTGTTGAAGATTATGTTTATACTTGCGAGAAACTTGATAAAGAAGAGCAGGTAGGTTGGCTTGAAGTAAATGTAAGTTGCCCTAATGTTCACGGTGGAGGTATGAGTTTTGGTACATCACCTGAAGCGGCGGCAGAAGTTACAAGAGAAGTAAAAAAAGCAACAACTAAACCTGTAATTATAAAACTTTCACCAAATGTTACTGATATTGTTTCTATAGCAAAAGCGTGTGAAGAAGCAGGTGCAGATGGTATCAGTCTTATAAATACACTTTTAGGTATGCGTATTGACTTAAAAATAAAGAAACCGGTTATTGCAAATAAAATGGGCGGTTTCTCAGGTAACGCTATTAAACCTGTCGCAATAAGAATGGTTTATCAGGTATATGATGCAGTTAATATTCCGATTGTCGGAATGGGTGGTGTTTCTACTGCTGAAGATGTAATTGAATTTATGTTAGCAGGTGCTTCAGCCGTAGAAGTAGGTGCTGCAAACTTAATAAATCCGTATGTGTGTAAAGATATTATTGAAGATTTACCACGCGTTATGGAAAAATATGGTATTACTAACTTAAAAGATATTATAGGAGGCGCACACTAATGGGTAAAGATGTAATTATTGCTTGTGATTTCAGTAGCAAACAGGCTTGTATGGATTTTTTAGATAAGTTCACAGGTAAAAAACCATTTGTAAAAATCGGTATGGAACTTTTCTATGCAGAAGGTC
>CALAEU010000260.1 GCA_937891215.1 uncultured Clostridia bacterium | reverse complement strand
AAAGAATTGCAGTTCTCGAAGCAAAGAAACTCGGTATTCCGATTGTTGCTATCGTAGACACAAACTGTGACCCAGATGAAATAGATTATGTTATCCCTGGTAACGACGATGCTATCCGTGCAGTAAAACTTATTGCAGGTGCTATGGCAGACGCTATTATTGCAGGTCGTCAAGGTTTACAGACAATTCCTTCATCTGAAGCAGCAGAAGAAGTTGCTGAAGAAGTAGCAGAAGACGCTGAATAATTTTAATTATTAAATAAGGCGGAGTTCTACTTCGCCTTGTTTTAAAATATGGTGAAAAACCTAAGGAGGAAATTAAAATGGCATTTACAGCTCAAGACGTTAAAGTATTAAGAGAAAAAACAGGCGTTGGTATGATGGAGTGTAAAAAAGCACTTACAGAAGCTGACGGTGATATGGATAGAGCTTTTGAAATTCTTCGTGAAAGAGGTCTTGCAGCTTCTGAGAAGAAAGCAAGCAGAATTGCAGCAGAAGGTGCAGTTATTGCTTACACAGACGAAGACGCTAAAGTTACAGTTCTTCTTGAAATCAACTCAGAAACAGACTTCGTTGGTAAAAACGAAAAATTCCAGGAATTTGGTCTTAATGTTGCAAAAACTATTGCTTCTAACAAACCAGCATCAGTTGAAGCACTTGCAGAACTTCAACTTGTTGGCACAGACAGAACAGTTACAGAAGGCCTTAATGACCTTATTCTTGTTATCGGTGAAAATATCAAAATCCGTCGTTTTGAAATCGTTGAAGGCGACGTTGTAACATACATCCATGCAGGTGGTTCAGTAGGTGTTGCAGTTAAATTTGAAACAAATCTTACTGATAAAGCTGAATTTGTTGCAATGGGTAAAAACATCGCTATGCAAATTGCTGCTATGAGTCCTGAATATCTTAGCCAAGATTCAATTTCAGCAGACGAACTTGCAAAAATGAAATCAATTACTATTGATTCTTCACTTAACAAACCAGAATCCCTTCCAAAGCCAATTCTTACAGCACTCTTTGATAAAGCAATTGCAGAAAATCTTTTCAGTGCAGAAGATGTTGCTGCTTATGAAGAAAACAAAAAGAGCCAATATCTCTTTAACTTCCTTTCAAAAGAAGCTGTTGCTACTCTTGCTTCACTTGCTGTTGCAGGTAAAGAAGAGTACATTAACAATAAAATCTTCTCAGGCGCAGTTGAAGGTCGTATTAAAAAGCAAATTAAAGAAATCTGCCTTCTTGAACAAGCTTTTGTTCGTTCAGACCTCTTCGACGGTACAGTTGCTGGTTATGTTGCAAATGTTGCAAAAACAACAGGTGCTGATATCAAAGTTGATAGCTTCATTCGTCTTGTAAAAGGTGAAGGGCTTGAAAAGAGAGAAGACAATTTCGCCGATGAAGTTGCAAATATGATTAAATAATTTTAGTTAATTGGAAAAGTGGCTGTAAAAAAACGTGAAGTTTTTTTACAGCCCTTTTTTGCTTTCTTGACATTTATTCAGTAACATATTATAATTTTTACATTATTATATTTGATTGGTGTTTATATGAAGATTTTTGAAATAAATTCAGGTAACTATGGTAGCACAGGCACTATCATGTTAAATATTGCGGAAACTGCAAGGTTATCTGGTCATAGTGTTAAAATTGCTTATCGTAAAAGTCGTAGTGTTACTCCTGGCAATTCGGCAGATGAAATTTTAATAGGTAATAGTTTTTTTGGTTTAACCCATCGACTTATTGGTGAATATCTCGGGTTAGAGGGGTTTGGCTCTGTTCTTTCTACTTTAAAGCTTGTTAAAGATATTAAAAAAATTAATCCGGATATTATTCATCTTCATATTTTACACGGTTGGTATCTTAATTTACCAATTTTATTCAAGTTTTTATCTGAATATAACAAAAAGGTTGTTTGGACAATGCACGATTGTTGGGGATTTACTGGTCATTGCCCACATTTTGAGTATGTGAAATGCAATAAATGGCAAACAGGTTGTGAAAATTGTCCACAATACAGAGATTATCCATTCTCAAAAGTTGACAGTTCAAAATTTTTATATAAATATAAAAAGAAATATTTTACCTCTATTAAAGATTTAACTATAGTTACACCTTCACAATGGTTAGCGGATTTAATAAGTAACTCTTATTTTAAAAATTGTGAAATAAAAGTTATAAACAACGGAATTGATTTAAGTATTTTTAAGCCTATTGAAAGTAATTTCAGAGAGTTAAATAATATATCTGAAACTGACCATTTAATTTTAGGTGTTGCGTTTGAGTGGACTGATAAAAAGGGTATTAATATTTTCAAAAAGCTCAGTAGCGAATTAAACAGAAATTATAAAATAGTTTTAATTGGTACAACTGAAGAAGTTGAAAAAGATTTACCCAAAAATATTATAAAAATCAGTAGAACTTCAAGTAAAGAGGAATTAGCGTCAATATATTCTTCTGCTGATTTATTTGTAAATCCTACCAGAGAGGAAACTTTTCCTACTGTTAATATGGAATCACTTGCTTGTGGTACGCCTGTATTAACATTTAAAACAGGGGGAAGTCCAGAAATTATAAATGAAAAATGTGGTAGTGTTGTTGAATGTGGCGATTATGAAAACTTTAAACGTGAAATTATCAGAATATGTGAAACAAAACCATTTTTGAGTTCTGATTGTATTGAAAGAGCAAAGTTATTTGATATGAATAATAAATTTAAAGAATATGTAAAACTATATGAAAGTATATAATTTTGAAACCCAACAGATAAATTTTTGTTTTATCTGCTGGGTTTCAGTTTTTTAATCTAATTCATAAACTTTTGCAGTACCAAACTCGTTAGGAGGGTAAGCTGTTTTTTCTTGTTTTATTTGCGGTTTACTTGTAATTGGTAACTTTATTGTTACCTTAAATAAATCACCATCAATTTCAATTAAGAAAATACCGTTTTGAAGTTCTGCGAAACTTCTTGCAATTGAAAGACCAAGACCACTGCCTTCGGTTGTTCTTGAATTATCACCACGAACGAATCTTTCGGTAATTTCTTCTGCACTGATGTTAAGTTTATCTTTACTGATATTTTTAACAGAAAACACACCATAATTTCCGTCTTTATAAACATCAACATAAACTCTTGTACCTGAAAGAGCATACTTTTTAACATTTGAGAATAAATTATCAAAAATTCTAAAAGTATGCTGACTGTCAGCCTTTACAAACAAGTCGTCATTTTTCTGAGAAACAATAATTTCTAAACCGACATTTTCCAGAATATCATTGTTTTCACCAACTGCCTGTAAAGCCAATTCGTTAAGATTTACAGTCTCTAGCGTCATTTTTATATTACCACTTGATGCTTTACTTGCTTCAGTAAGGTCTTCAATAAGTCTTTTTAGTTTAGTTGATTTTTCATCAAGAATGTCTAAATATTTATTTTCATCTTCGCCCTCAATATTGCAAAGTTTCAAAAGCGAAACATAATTTATAATTGAAGTAAGGGGAGTTTTTAAATCATGAGAAACATTTGTTATAAGCTCTGTTTTTAGTCTTTCACCCTTGAGAGCTTCACCAACTGCTTTTTCTATTGAATCACGGCATTCATTAAGATTTCTTGCGAAATCTTTGAGAGGAAATACGAATTTTGTTGAGTCAAGACTAATATCAAGATTACCGTTTTTCATATTCTCTACAGCTAATGCGAGGGTTTTTACTTGACCCAAGAATTTTAAAATAAATATAAACGCAACTATAATAAGCGCAACAAAAATAATTGCAAAGAAAACTCCGCCAGGTTCAAGACCATTTATCCAGAGTGAAACTGTTAAACTGAATACTAATAATTCTATAAGTATCCAACTACCAATAATTATTAGTAATTGCTTTTCAATTTGTTTAACAGTCTTTCTTAAATTTTTATTTTTTTCAATAATTTTCTTGAAATATTTAAATACTTTATAACAAATAAAACGTTCTTTAAACGTACCAGCTTTTTTGTTAACTACGATATAATTAATAAAATTAATCGTAAAGAAAACCAGTATTGCTAAGAATATGCCTGCAAGCTCTGGCATAGTGTTTGTATTCATTAATAACTCTATACCACCAGAAACAATTGAGTCATCGGGGAAGTAATCAACGCAAACAGTTGCTACTATTCCTGCACCTGCACAAACTACAAAGAAAATGAAAATACATAATTGGAAAATAAAGAGTATTCTCTGGTTGAAACTTAATTTAAGTTTTCTATCAATGTATTTTGGTTTGCTGAGAATTGCAAGAGCAATTATACCAATTACAGTTAAAATACTAAAAATAGTGGTTTTTGCTTTTAATTCACTTTCTAATAAAGTATTATTTTTAATAAATGCCTTATTTAAAGAGAATAATTCATCCGTTTCAACTACAGGATGGTTGAATTTAATATAAAATTCTGAGTTTGGAAGAATTTCTGGTATTTCTGAATAGTCAAACTTTGTATCTGTATAGAAAAATTTATATAAAAAATTTAGTAGTTTGTTATTACTTACATCTATATTTGTTGTTGTGCAATCAATATTTGCATTCCCATCATAATAAAAATAGTATAATGCATCGTCTTTGAAATTATTTTTAAAATTACTAATATTTGCATCATCAGTAAAATTAGAAAAATAATAACCATTTTCTTTGTTAACAACTAAAAAATCAATATTTTGATATTTGTTACGTATTTCAGTTAACGCCCAATCTTCGTTGTTATAAGCAATTTTTAAATTATCATTTAACTTGTGTTCAAGTTCGGCACGAATCGTTTCAGGGCTACGGGCATCATCAACAATACTAAAAATCTGTCTTCTTAATTCTGCGTATTCGTATTCCCATTCAGCGTGAGTTTTATAAGTTTTTACTTCAATATTATTACTACTTGTATTTGGGGGATTTAATAACATAGTAGTTGTTTCAATTTGATTTGGAGCAGTAACTTCAACTTCGATATCATCGGTACTCATGACTGAAAGGTTAGTGAAGCTACTATTTATTTCTTCTTCAATAGCATAATTAAAACTTTCTAAAGTACCATATTCGTTATTGTATTTATCGTAAAACATGCCGTAATCTTCGTCGTATGAAGTTCCGTCATTTGCGGGTTCAAGTTTCTTTATTTGTAAAATTTGGTCGTAATAATTTAATGCGTTTTTTAAATCATTTTCGTTTTCAATTTTAATATTTTTTGCTGTCACGCAGTTATTACAAAATTCTTCGAATGTTAAATTTTGTCCGAATTCGTTAACAATAGAACAACTCCATGCTAAATTCAAAATTTTATTTTCAACATTTTCTTTAAATACAGGGGTATCCTGAATTCTTTCTGCATCATTAAAATAAATAGTCTTTCTTGCTAAATCTAAAGCATTTGTACCTGTTAAAAATGCAAAAACAAGTGTAAGTATTAAAATAGCACCTTTAATAATCGGGTTTAATTTAGATTTTTTCAATTTTGTATCCAATTCCCCACACCACCTTTAAGTATTTTGGTTCTTTAGGATTAATTTCAATTTTTTCTCTTATTCTTCTTATGTGAACTGTAACGGTTTTATCACCGGCAATAGGGGTGTCGCCCCAAACTGCTTCATAAATCTGGTCTGTTGAAAGAATTCTGCCTAAATTCTTCATTAAATACTCAACTATGCCATATTCAGTTGCAGTTAATTTCACAATTTCACCATCAACAGTAACTTCGTGAGCTTTAGTGTCTATAGAAAGACCACCCGAAGTAATTACACCATCTTTTTTCTCTAAACTGCCAAGTGAACAATATCTTCTTATCTGACTTTTAACTCTTGCACAAAGTTCAAGAGGGTTAAAAGGTTTTGTTACATAGTCATCTGCACCAAAACCAAGTCCTGTAATTTTATCGGTATCTTCACTTTTAGCCGAAAGTAAAATAATTGGTATATTTAAAGATTCACGGATTTTTAATGTTGCAGTTAATCCATCTAAAACAGGCATCATAATATCAAGAATAATACAGTGCACTTCATTATTCTCTAAAGCGTTTAATGCTTCTTTTCCGTTTTCGGTTAAAATAACATTATAACCTTCCATCTTTAAATAAATTTCAATTGATTTTAAAATTGCGACATCGTCATCACAGACAAGAACAGTTTTCATCGAAATTCCTCCTTGGTTTACACTATAAACCCCATAAATTACAAAAAAGGTAATAAAATTATTAAGAAAATCTTACATTTTTTAAAATTTATCCTTATTTCTACAAAATATTGTGATATTTCTTACATTATAACACAATATAATATTTTTTTACAACATAAAGCGACTAATTTTTTAGGTGCTTGTCTATAGAATTATAGAGTGAAAATATATTATTTTTAAGGACGGTTAAAAATGAGTGTTACAGAAACAATAAATTATGTGAAAAGCAGTAGAAAAATTAAATTTAATAAGCATGAGATTTTAATTACTTTTTTTAATTTTGTTTTCGGTTTAATTTTTAGCTTTTCGGGATTCAGCACAAGTTTTTCACCATTTGGTGTTGCCTTTTCTGCTGGTGGTGGTAAAAAATATCTTACAATTTCCGCTTTAGGCGCTTCACTTGGTTATATTTTAAGCGGTGACTCAATTTCTTCATTACGCTACATAGCATCAATTTTAGCATTAATTGTAATTTTTGGTGCTTTAAAACCTTTTAAAGAATTACGCGATTCAATTGCTACACCAATTATTTCTTCATTTGTTTGTCTTTTTGTTACAGGTCTTGCAGTTGTATTAGCAGAAAAAATTACTATTTTATCATTTTTAATTTGTTTTTCTGAAAGTTTATTAGGTGCATTTGCCACATTTTTATTCACAGAAACAAGAGCAATCTTAACTTTAAAAGGTAGCATTTATTCTTTAACATCAAAAGAAGCTATATCATTAATAATCTGCTTTTCACTTCTGCTTTTATCACTTAGAAATATTGAAATATTAAATTTTTATCCTGCTCATATAATTGCAACATTTATTATTTTAATATGCGCTAAATATTCAAAAGAGGCGGGTGGTACAATTGTCGGTGTCTGCACAGGTATTACTATGAGTCTTGGAACAGGTAATGTTTTTCTTCTGG
>CALAEU010000259.1 GCA_937891215.1 uncultured Clostridia bacterium | reverse complement strand
AGAGAGTTCCTGTTCCAACAGGTTCAACAACAATCCTTACAGCTGTTGTTAAAGGCGCAGATGTAACAAAAGAAGGCATCAACGCTGCTATGAAAGCTGCTGCTTCTGAAAGCTACGGCTACAACGAAGACCAAATCGTTTCTTCAGACGTTATCGGTATGAAATACGGTTCACTCTTCGATGCAACACAGACAATGGTTTCAAAAATCTGTGATGACCTCTATGAAGTTCAAGTTGTTTCATGGTATGATAATGAAAACAGCTACACAAGCCAGATGGTTAGAACAATTAAATACTTCGCAGAACTTTAATTTTAATAAAAAGCCTTGCAGTGAAAACTGCAAGGCTTTTTTAGTTTCAAGTTGCAAGTAGGCAAGTTACAAGTATTTATAAAAACCAGCTTATATTTTCTTGCATACTTGACACTTGCAACTTGCACACTATCCACTTAACTTGTAACATTTCTCCTCCTCACTCATATACTGTTAATGAAGTTTTGGGGTAACCCCCCTCTTCAAACATATTAAGGAGGAAAATTTATGGCTGATAACAACAGAAACTGTTGCACAGAAACAAACCTTAATCACATTAAAGAAGCTATCTGCATTGATACTAACAGAGTTTATGATTCCTGTGCAGATAAAGAATGTCTTAAAGATTTGAGAGTTTACTTAACTGACCGTGGTCAATGCATTCTTGATAGTGCATCTTCCGTAAAATGCAGAGGCGCAGAAATTTTAAATTGTCTTGTTGAAGTCGAAAAAGTTCCTTTTAATAAAGGCTTTTATTCAGTAGATTTAACATTCTTTGTAAAAGTTGCAGTTGACGCATACACCTGCCCTACTGCACAACCAAATTTACTTGAAGGTCTTGTTACATTCTCAAAGAAATGCATACTTTATGGTAGCGATGGCAATGTAAAAATTTTCTCTTCTAACTATATTGAGAGTGTATTTGATGAGCAAAACGCTATTTGCAACGCTAACCCAAGAGCAAAGGTTCAGACCGTTGAACCAATTTGTCTTGATGCAGAAATCTGCAGAGTATGTGACTGCTGTAACACAATTGCCGATTGCTGTGAAGATAGTATACCGAAACATATTTGTTGTTGCTTTGATGGTAGTTTCAATAACAATTGTAATTGTGAAAAAGCACTTAAAGTTACTCTTGGTGTATTTACAATTATCCAGCTTGAACGCGATGTTCAGATGCTTATTCCTGCTTACGACTTCTGCGTACCTACAAAAGAATGTTGTTGTGAAACAGAAGACCCTTGTGATATTTTCAGAAAAATTTCATTCCCAGTTGATGAATTTTTCCCACCAAACCAAAAAGAAAAAGATTATTGCTGCGAACAAATTCCATATAACAAAAACAACAATTGTGGATGCAGTAAATAACACAAAAACGCCCTCAATGTTTCACAAAAGAAACATTGAGGGTATTTATTGTCAGCCTTCATATACAAGCTTACTTTCAATCATTTCATCAATATTATCTAAATCGTACCATTTACCAAGAACTGGCACATTCTCTGAAACTTCTTTGCCTTCAATTGCTAAAATACATTGTTCTACTGCATCATAACCTATTCTGTATGAATCCTGAGCAACAGAACCAACAAGTTCAGGACGACCATCATTTGATTTCATCCATTGAATTTGTTTTGTACCTGCATCAAAGCCACAGAACTTAATGTCTTCGTATTTTCCACTATTAGCAGCAATTGCATCACTCACCTGTTTAACGACACCTTCATTTGTCATAAACACAGCATCAACACCTTTTTCAACAAGTGCATTAAGTGCATCAACATACGCATTGTTACTGTCGCCATCTTTAATTTCTTTTTCAATTCTGTACTTACCTTTTGTCATCATATCATTATCAGCAAGAGAAATAAATTCGTCAATAAAACCTTTTGTTCTGTCAATACCAGTATCTGTCTGGTCGTGTTGAATAATACCTATTACATAAACATCTCCACTTGCCGCAATATCAGTTTTTATAGCATTAAAAAAATTACACGCACCTGTAGCCGCCGCATTTAAATTTGAAGTAGAAACCGTTGAAACAATCGGATTTTTACCTTTTTCATTCAATGCTTTTATATCCGCTTCCCATATACCGCTATCAAATTGTACAACTGGTATTTTCTGGTCATACGCCTGTTCTAACATATCGGTAAAACCTTCACCAATAGTAGCAATTACAAGACCTGAAGGATTGTTTGAAAGTGCAGTCTGAACCATTTCTTTCTGTGATGGTAATTCAGACGCAGTTTCAAAAGTTGGACCGCGGAATGAAATTTTATATCCACCATATTTTTTAGCCGCGTCTTCTGCCCCTTTTTTCACAGATTGCCAAAAAGCATGCGACTCACCTTTTGCAATGACTGCAATTGTTTTCATTTCATCGTTGCCACCATTTTCACTAGAAGTATCTGCACAACCACCAAAACTAAAAACAACTAATAAAATTGAAAGAACAATTGCTAACATTCTTTTCAAATTCAAATTTAACGCCCCTTAAAATTAAACTATTACAGTTATTCTACTATTTAATTTTTGAAATTTCAACCTTTTTAGTAATTTTATCCCTAAATTTGTCAAAAAGAACTGCTAAAACTACTATAACACCTGTCAGAACATAAGTTACATAAGTTGAATTTACATTTACATTGAACAGCGCAAGAACAAAATTGAGTCCTGAACGGATAACTACAAGCATTAAAGCTCCCGTAACAGTACCACCGATTGAAGCTATACCACCATTAGCTGAAGTGCCACCAATATAAACACCTGCAATTGCATCAAGTTCCATACCATTACCAGTTGCAGTAGCAACTGTTACAAATGATGCTGACCAAAAAATTGCAGCAATACCCGCAAAACAACCTGATATGATGTAAGCAATAATTTTATATCTATCAGTATCAACACCCGAAAGTCTTGTTGCCTCTTCATTTGAGCCAATTGCAAGAACATAACGACCTGTTTTGTTTTTATACATAAGATACATAGTAAAAAACATAAATACAAAAACCCACAAAAGACCTATAGGGAAACCATTAAAGTTCGAGAAAACTTTATTAAACCATAAACCTGTCGGGTAAAAGATATTTGGTACACCTGCAAGAATTGCAGAAAGACCACGCGACACCATCATTGTACCTAATGTAGCAATAAATGCTGGTATTTTGAATTTTGCAATTAAAAGCCCGTTTATAAATCCGAAAAAAGTTCCGATTAAAATCATTACTGGGATTGTTGCACCTAAAGGAATTAATCCAAGTGTATATAATTTACCCGCAACAACTGACGATGCAATACATACTGTACCGATTGATAAATCTATCCCTCCGCTTGCAATTGCAAAAGTTACACCAAGTCCCATAATTGCATACGGCGTAAAACTTTGTGCCATACTTATAATGTTATATTTATTTAGAAAATTCGGATTCAAAATATAAAATAGCAGTATTAAAACAAGCAGTACTAAAATTATAATTACATTTTGCCCGAATCTTTTGCTGATACTTTTTAAAACATTCATAAATTTTCACTTCCACGCATCATAGCAAATTTCATTATATTTTCCTGATTAGCCTCCCCTATGGAAATTTCTTTTGTTATTCTACCCTCGCACATTACTAAAATTCTGTCTGAAATACGCAAAATTTCAGAAAGTTCTGAAGATATTATAATAACAGATTTACCGTTTTCTGCCAGTTGTTCTATCAAATCATACATTTCACTTTTTGCACCAATGTCAATTCCACGTGTTGGTTCGTCAAATATAAAAATCTCACTATCCTTTAAAATCCATCGTGCAATTATCACCTTTTGTTGATTGCCTCCAGAAAGATTTTTTACACGCTCATTTAAAGACGGAGTTTTTGTTTTTAATTTTTCATTTTGTTTTTTCGCATCTATGCTTGCTTTTTTATCTTTTACAAAACCGAATTCAGAG
>CALAEU010000258.1 GCA_937891215.1 uncultured Clostridia bacterium | reverse complement strand
CTCATAAAGCATATGATCTTCTAAAATGCCGTCCTTATGGTCATCCCAGAAATAATGCTTTTCGTTCTTTTTCAGTCTTACGCATTCCATAACGTCGCCCGTTACGGCACTGGCTGTTGCTTCCTTGCCCGCACCCTGTCCGTAGAGAAGAACATCTCCGATACTGTCTCCTGTTATTGAAATTGCGTTATAAACACCGTTTACTTCGGAAATGAGTGAAGATGTATTAACAAAGAAAGGACAGACGATTGCGCCGATTTTGCCGTTTTTAAGCTTATCTGCTTTTCCGAGAAGCTTTATTTTATATCCCTTTGATGCGGCATATGCTGCATCTTCAAGAGTAATATTTCTTATACCCTCTGTATGTATTTCTTCGGGATAAATATGGTATCCGTATGCAATTGATGCAAGAATACAGGTTTTTCTGCCTGCATCAAGTCCCTCAACATCTGCTGTAGGATCCTTTTCGGCATAACCCTTTTCCTGAGCAATTTTAAGAGCTTCATCAAAGCCCATGCCCTCTTTAATCATTTTGGTAAGAATAAAGTTGGTTGTACCGTTAAGAATACCTGCAACTTCAAGGAATTCGTTTGCAGCAAGACATTGGTTGATTGGTCTTATAATCGGAATACCGCCACCAACACTTGCTTCAAATAAAAAGTTTACATTATTCTTTTTAGCTAATTCTAAAAGCTCATAACCTTTAGCTGCAACAAGTTCTTTATTAGATGTTACAACGCTTTTACCTGCTTCTAAACATTTTGAAACAAATTCAAAAGCAGGGTTTAAACCACCCATAGTTTCAACAACTATTTCTACATCTTTATCATTTAAAATATCATGGAAATCTTTTGTGAAGAGATTTGATAACTGATGTGATGAAAAATCACGAATATCAAGAATGTGCTTAACATCGAGTGATTTTTGACCGCATCTTTCTTCAATGCTTTTTTTATTTTTGAGGATTAACTCGACAACGCCAGAACCGACTGTGCCGAAACCCATAACAGCAACCTGCATTTTTTACACCCCTAAATTACATATATATAACATTTTACCATATATTACATTGAGAATAAAGAGTTTTTTGAAAATTTTTTAAAATTTTTCAGAATGTAAAAAAAATATGTCAAATGTGTAATTATCATTGTAATTTCAATTAAAAAGGTATAATATATAGTAGTAAATTTTACATTTCGTTTATCAGGGAGTGAAAATAATGGAAAATGTTGTTGAAAAAAGACGAGCTTTTATAATCAATTTCATTTATACAATTATCTGTGTCGGCTTGTTCTTTGTTTTTATAAAATATTGTTTAGGTGCGTTAGCACCATTTATAATAGCGTTTATTTTAGCATTTGCTTTGCAAAGACCTATTAAATTTGTACAGAAAAAACTGCACCTGAAATCTCACGGTATAATATCATTTTTACTTGTGCTTCTTGTTGTTCTTTTAGTAGTTGGTGTTCTTGCAATAGGTGTTCTTCTTCTCTTTAACGAGCTTAAAGATTTTGCTAACTACCTTACAACGCAGTTTTCTTCGATTGATGAAGTCGTTACCACAATCGAGAATTATCTTATGAGTGTAGTGGTTCGTTTGCCTGAAGGAATAAGAGCTACAATAAGTGAATATTTAACAAATGCTTTTGATTCTTTAGGTGAAGGTCAGTCTCAGTTGGATTTAACTATGCTTTCTGCACCATTAAGCGGAGCGTGGAGTGTGGTTAAAAGTTTACCATCAGCAATTTTAGCTTGTGTTGTAGCAGTTGTTTCCTGTTTCTTTGTTACAAGTGATTACGATAAAATAAAAGAATTGTTTTTAAGCTTTTTTAGCGATGAAAAGAGAAAATATATTATAAAAACCAAAAGAACTGCTACAAAAGCAATAGGTAAACTCTTAAAAGCGTACATCACAATTATGGCAATAACTTTTGCTGAGATGTTCTTAGGACTTTTCCTTTTAAAACTTATCGGTGTTTACGATGGTAGTTATATAACAATTATTTCTTTTGTTACTTGTATAATTGATATTATCCCTGTTTTAGGTACAGGTACAGTTCTTATTCCATGGGCACTTTATAATCTTATATTCGGTAATTTCGGTATGGGTATAGGTCTTGTAGTGATTTACGCAGTTATTACTGTTATAAGACAGATTATTGAACCGAAACTTGTAGCAAATCAGGCAGGACTTCCTGCAATAGTAACAATTATGGCAATGTTCCTTGGTGTAAGAATTTTTGGTGCATTTGGCATTATTCTTCTACCATTTACTGTTATTATATTAAAATTACTTTACGATGAAGGCGTTTTTTCAAATCAAAAAGCAAATCATAAGGCTGAGAGTACAGAGAAAAAGAAAAAATCAGCCAAGGAGAAGAAATAATGATTGATTATGGTTATGTTGATTTGCACTCGCATTCATTGTGGGGAATAGATGATGGGGCAGACGCTCTTGAAACTTCTCTTGAAATGTGCAGACTGGCACACGAAACAGGTACAGATTATCTATTCTTAACACCACATCTTATCAACTGGTCAGATGCAGGTATGCTTTATGATATAAGAGAAGAACGTACAGAGTATTTACAGAACATTCTTCATAGCGAGGGTAGGGAACTGACTCTTATTAAGGGGTTTGAAATTCTTTGTGGTGACGATATTTTTGAGATTAAATACTTTGAACCTTATACACTCAATAAATCAAGATACATTCTTATTGAATTCAGTTTTAATCGTACAACTGAAGAGGATGTAAATGCTTGGTGCGATTATCTTATTTCTTGTGGACTTGTTCCTGTTATTGCACACCCAGAAAGATACGAGTTTGTAAAAAATGATATTAGTGTAATAGAACGTCTTAGCGATAAAGGTTGTCTTTTTCAGGTGAATTGTGGCTCTGTCGTTGGTGTGTTCGGCGAAAGAGAAGCCAATATTGCCCTTAAAATGCTTTATGCAGGTTATGTTGATTTTATCGGTTCAGACGCGCATGATTTAAGATGGCGTACTACTGATATGTATGCGTTTCTCAGGGACTATCCTGACAATCTTCCTGTGGAAATTCTTGATAATGCGCTGTTCAAAAATCCACAAAAAGTGATAAATAACGAAGTGCTCATAACAAAAAGGCTCAATTCTTTGTTAATTTATTAAAAAAAATAAAAAAAATATTGCTTAAATTCTTTAAAAGAAAAATAAATTTAATAATATGTGATATTATTACTGCGTAGATAAGAATAAAGGAGGAAATATTTATGGGTGATATGTTAGTTTCTTTGTGGTCAATTATGGCAAACTTCGGTTTTGATACACAAGATCTCGCAAATAAAATCGGCAGTATTATTGCAAAAGACAAGGATGAAAACTATACAGGTACTCTTGCACCAATCGCTGAAATTCCACTTATTGGTGATATTATCGGTCTCTTCGCAGAAATCGGTAGTTCAGCAGGTCAAGCAACACCTACAACTATTTCTTAATGCGGAAAAGAGTTAGTTAATTCAGAGAGTGTGGTTTACTGCACTCTCTTTATGTTTTTTTGTTGATTTGATGGGTTATATTACGATATTATAATTATAAATAAAATATATCTTTTAAATGAGGTGTTTTAGTGGCTGGAAATAAAAATAAACTAGATGCTAAAAGTAAACAGTTGATTATAGGTATATTTGCGGTTTTAATTCTTCTGACTTTTTCAGCTGTTATGTTAATTGCAGCTTATAATTTTGGTGATGCAAAAGAAGAACTTACAACTACTGCTGAAAACACTACGATAATTGAAACTCAGTCAACAACGTTGTCACAGAATGTGAGTGAAAATGTTTCTGGTGAGAATAACTTAGCAACCAGTAATGTAATTGTAAGTGAAACAGAAACCCATAAAAAACAGGAACCAATTTCAGTAGAAGGTCTTGAAGAATTCACTAAAACCGGTGATAATCAAATTTCAGATTCCGAAAATAATGAATTTATAAAATTGGTTGTTAATGAAAAGGGTGTAGATGCAGAAAGGCTTGTTGCAATTTATGCAGTTCCTGATTTGGGTAATAACTTCGTTTTGGAATTTGATAATAAACGTGATGACAATGGTAACATAATAAGAAGTCCTAAAACATTAAAAAAGATATACCATATTAATAAAGAACGAAAAATTACAGTTGCAACAGGTAAACCTACTGGTAATGAGGGCGTTGATTATGGCACAAGTCTTATGACATACTATCTTGTAACAGATGTTGTAATGCCAGAATTCCCTGATTATTTTACAGATGTAGGTTGATTTGTACAAATGAAAGGTGTAAAATTTTTGGTGTTTTAGTTAAAAATACCTACTGTACAACATTCACAAAAAAATATTAAAATTTTCTCAAAAAATGCTAAAAAAACTCTTGCATTTATGAAAGTTATATGTTATTATACTAGGGCACGTAAAAGGGCGTGTCCTATTTTCATGCCCTTTTAAGCGTAAATGATATGCGTTGATGCGGGAGGTGGCTGCCTTTAAGGCAGGGAATTTCCGCGGAGTATGTCCGATTTTAAACCGGGCGATTAAAAATACTATGCAAGTCGTATTGCCTGCCTTAACTGAGGCTTTCGGCATTGTGTAGAGCGTAAATTTTTCCCGGAAGTTCATTCCGGTTTTTAAACGGATTGAGCGAACATCCCGGGCGAGTTGTTAAAAATTTACGAAGCCCGCCAAAATTATTAGGAGGCGTTAAAAATGGCAGTTAAGGAAAAAATCAGAATCAGACTCAAAGGTTACGACCACAACGTTGTTGACAAGGCAGCAGAAAAGATTGTTGAAACAGCAAAACGTACAGGCGCACAGGTTTCAGGTCCTATTCCGCTCCCAACTGAGAAAGAAGTTGTTACAATTCTCAGAGCTGTTCACAAGTACAAGGATTCTCGTGAACAATTCGAACAACGTACACATAAGAGACTCATTGACATTCTCAGACCTTCAAACAAAACTGTTGAAGCTCTTACAGGTCTTGAGCTCCCAGCTGGTGTTGATTTTGAAATCAAACTTTAATCCGATAAAAGTTTGATTTTAAATATACCTATTATATATAGGTGTTGCAGGTCATGTTGGCGACAAGTCAACCAATAATCTGACAGGAGGAAAAAATTATGAAAAAAGGCATTATCGGAAAGAAAATCGGCATGACTCAGATTTTCGACGAAAAAGGTAACATGATTCCTGTTACTGTTGTTGAAGCTGGTCCATGCGCAGTTGTTCAGAAGAAAACAACTGAAAATGACGGCTATGAAGCTGTTCAGCTTGGTTACGGCGATATGAAAGCTAACAAAGTGAACAAACCTATGAAAGGTCACTTTGGTAAAGCTGATGTTGCTCCAAAGAAAGTTCTTAAAGAATTCAGACTCGCTGATACTTCTAGCGTTAACGTTGGTGATATCATCAAAGCAGACATCTTTGCTGCAGGTGAATTCGTTGACGTTGTAGGTACAAGCAAGGGTAAAGGTACAGCCGGCGTTATCAAACGTTGGAACTTCGGCAGACTCAGAGAATCACACGGTACAGGTCCTGTTGCAAGACATGGTGGTTCTTTAGGTGTTATCGACCCAGCTCGTATTTTTAAAGGCAAGAAGATGGCAGGTCACCTCGGTTCAGAGCGTGTAACTGTTCAGAATCTCAGCGTAGTAAAAGTTGACAGTGAAAACAATCTTATCGCTATCAAAGGTTCAATTCCTGGACCTAAAGGCGGAATCGTTGTTATTGCTGACAGCGTAAAGAAAGCGTAAGGAAGGAGTGTAACAGATGAGTAAGTTATCAGTACTTGATATGACAGGCAAGAAAGTTTCTGACATCGAACTTAAAGATTCTATCTTTTCAATCGAACCAAATATGTCAGCAATGCATCTTGTTGTTGTTAGCTATTTAGCAAATCAGCGTCAGGGCACTCAGTCCACAAAAACTCGTTCAGAGGTTAGTGGTGGCGGTAAAAAGCCATGGAGACAAAAGGGTACAGGTCGTGCAAGACAGGGTTCTACAAG
>CALAEU010000257.1 GCA_937891215.1 uncultured Clostridia bacterium | reverse complement strand
AATGCTGTTTTGCCTTCAACATCAAAAATATATTTACCCAAATCTATTCTCGCAAAATCGTGCGGACACTTTCTTTTGCCGTAGTTTGGTTTTTCCATATAATTTGTGCCATAATCAAATGTTAAATATCCCGTACTATCAACAGGAACTGGTGCTTTTGTAGTACCGAAATCCACATAAACAGTATCTTCAAGCCCTGCTTTTGGCAATGGTCCGTCTTTAAGTTTTTTACCAACACCATCTATAAGCCAAACTGCATCTTTTTTGTTTTTGAATAATTTAATAAAGAATTCAAACCACCAATGATAAAAACTTAAAGGAAACAGTCTTAAAAACGGAAGGATTATTTTTGTCTGGTAATACATATGCTTTCTTCGTGCTTCATTGTACCATCTTAAAATTATACAGTAATATAAAATTACTAACGCAAGGCTCTGCATTACTCTCAATGGCTTATAATTACTTGTTTTATCATAAACAAGCACATCTACAAAAATACCATCTGGAAAAACATTTTTTGCAGAGAACGTTGTAGAAAAATATGTTGATTTGAGTCTTACTTTTTCAATTGCATAATGGCTACCACTATTATTGAATGGTGATGAAAACTCAAATTTATCCTGAAGATTTTCTTCACAAATTCTTCTGAATTTCTCATAATCTTCGCGAAGCATACCAATATCAAGGTCATCGTCCCACGAAATTGGTTCACCCTCTCGGACTGCTCCTAAAAGAGTACCTCCTGCAAGGAAATACTTTATATCATTTTCAACACAGATTCTGTCAATCTCTTTGAGAATTTCAATTTCGAGTGCCTGTATTGTTTTAATTCTTCCTGCATAAAATTCTGTATTATCTGAAATATCATACTCCAAATCTGAAAAGAAAGAAATTGCGTGTTTGACTGCAGTATTAAGATTAAAACTTGTTTCGAAACCCAAAAAATTAAATTTAAGACAATTCATACAAGCATATTCGCGTTCAAGTCCCAATGAAATATTTTTTTCTAAAGAAAAGTCATTTGGATAAATCGTGAATAAAATTTCTTTTATATCTGCAATGGTAACTTCTTGTGAAGCGATATTGTAAACATGACCACCTTTTGCGTTCAAAGTTGAAAGAAAAATATTTTCACAAGCATCTCTTATATAAGAAATAGTAAATTTTCTTTTATAGTCATCATCAGTTATAATGACCTTTTTGTTACTTACACATTCTTCTACAAGCGTTTTAAAATCAACACAAGGTGTACTGTAAAAATCTGGTGAAAAAATATTGTCAAATCTCAACAATGTTACGTCAAGATTCTCTTCACTCACTTTTTCTCTTAAAACTTTTTCAACTTCAAAATAGTAATTGAGTTCTTCTGTTTTTTCGCAATTTTTTTCCAGGTAAAAGCTCAACTCTCTTTCTGCAAGTGCAGTAGGACCATTTGAAAAGAAGGGGATTTCAGGGAGAATAACACTCAACACAAGCTTTGACTTTGTTTTCCCTTTTACAAATTCCAATACTTTTTTTAATTCAGCTATTGTCTCAGTTTTTTTTGTTAAAGAATTGCAATCTATAAAGAAATAAAAAAGATTTTTATCCATAAAAGGTGTAAATTCTTCGTAATGATTGTAATGAACTGATGTAACACCTGTTTCATCAAGGATTTTTTTACGATTATCATTTTCATTGCCATTACTTAAATATTCTACATATTCAAATACCTGAAACTTTGAATTTGCATTTGCAACTGCATTTAACATATAATCGCAAACGAATGTATTATCTCCACCCAATATTACACTTTTAAATTTTGGAAATTTCTTTTTCTTTCTTTTTATTGCTTTAAAATGAACCTTTAACGCTTCAGTGGTCATTATAAGTTCGTCTTCAACAACTAAATGCTTCATTCAGAAACACTCCATTTTTTTAAATCACATTAAACTAATAATATCTTCCGCCATTTTTTCAGTGCAGTTTACTGTGTTTTCAACATATTTGTTTATGAAAGATTTTAAATAATCATAATCGTAAGGTTTACCGAGACTTTCAACCAACACCTTTGCATCAGATTCTTTAAAACCAGGAAGTTCTTCGTAATCAATCACGAAACCACGTGCAACATCATAATTATTCATATCGTAATTATAGAAATAAAGTGGTATATTTTTCACACCTGCTTCGTAAATAACACAAGAATAGTCACTAATCATTTTATCTGCACAAGTAAGCATCTGGAAAGTTGAAAAACCACTATTCACGATTACTCTGTTATCATTTACTTTAACTTTTGTCAATGGATGCAAATTAACAATAAGGTTATATTTATCAAAATCAAATGCATCTAAAAGTTTGTTAAAATTCTCAGAAAATTCACTTTCATTTTTTCTGAAAGTAGGTGCATAAATAACATTTGTTTTCCCCTGTAATTGTGGGTACTTACCGAAAATTTCTTTTCTTGTTTTGTTTATGTATTCTGGATCATTAAGTAAATCAATTCTTGGCAAAGTGAATTTCCTGAATTTCTCTGCCGGTGTTCTAAAACCATCAATCAGAACTTGTTTATAATCTTCACTCGCATAATAAACTACATCATAATTTGCGTGCATTTTCATTGTATTAGCAATAAGCGGAGAACTTCCCTCCCCTTTGCCAATTATCTGCCAACCGAATTGTTTCATTTTACCTACAGTATGCCACATCTGAGCAACTTTTAAATCCTTTTTATGTTTCAGAACACTTACTGTAAGGCAATACGAATCAAGTACACATACTTTTGAAGTTGCTAAATGATACATTTGTGTAAACAAATGAAAACCATAAGATATTTTTGTAAAAACAGTTGAATTCACACCACCATCTAATGTGCGACATAAATAAACAACTTTCACACCTTTTCTCTCTAATTCTTCACCGAGCAATTTAAAGTCGTCATTCACTTCGTTTGATTGTCGGCTTATCATAACAACTTTTTTCTGTGTTTTTAAAATCTTGAAAAAACTATATATAACATTCAATAAAAATATAAATGTTTTTAATATCAATACTTTCATATAATACTCTCTTATTTTTACATTTTAATATCTAATTAAATATTATACCATATATTTACAATAAATTCAACAACTCTGAATTCATTGTCGTTCAAAATAATCAATATCACTTACGTAAAAACTGCGTATATATCCTTTGGGTGAAACGAAAACTATTCCACCAGTTTTTTTGTTGAAATAAATCGTATTCCCATCTTCTTTTTCCGTTTTTTTCAAAGACTTTTTGCTTTTTATTATCTTGTTTGCAATTTTTAAATATTTCTTTGGTGTTTTACAGTTACTTTCTCTTCCGTGTTTTATAAAATGCTCTTTTAATTCTTCTGTATTTTTAAAAGCAAACCCGAAAGCGTTCTGTGTTTTTGTTAAATTACTTTCGCTTGTTACGATTTTTTCAAATAACCTGACAAATAAATTCTTTTTTGAACGCTTTTCTCTCTCGTTTCTTTTCGCCCTGCATTCTTCACATCTTTTCGGAAGATTAAGATTTCTATTATTAAAAAAATCAATTTCTTTGTCCGTTAAAGTAAATTGATTACCGCAAGAAACACATTTTTGTTTTAACATTTCAGCACCACGACTCAATTATTAGTAAGTTCAATAGTTTCTCCTGCAGAAAGTTCTGCTTTAAGATAATCGCCCTCAATAACATAAGGTTTATTTGCTTCGAGATTTTTAGTTTTGTCATTTAATTTAATTCTTAATGTGGAGTTATTTTCTGCAGTAACTTTAGCACTTTTAAGAATTGAATTTTCCCAAATTATATCGAAAGTAAGATTACCTCTCGCTTTAAGACCTTTTACAGAACCTGTTTTCCAGTCATCCGGTAAAGCAGGTAAAAGTTCAGAAATTCTGTTATCAGGAGAACCAAGGTGACTTTGAAGAAGCATTTCTGTAATAGCCGCAACACCACCGAAGTTACCGTCAATCTGAAATGGTGGATGAATGTCAAAAAGGTTGTTGGCAGTACATTTTTTAAGTAAATATTTAAGGTGGTTATATGCATTTTCACCATCTTTAAGTCGGGTATAAAAGCAAATTGTCCAAGCTCTTGACCAACCCGTTGAGCCCCCACCGTTTTCAATTCTTCTTGCAATAGTTCTTTTTGCCGCTTCATATATTTCAGGGTTACTTTCGTTAATCTGATCACCAGGGAAAAGTCCGAAAAGGTGTGAAATATGGCGGTGACCCGGTTCAGTTTCTTCATAATCTTTAATCCATTCACGAATTGTACCGTAACGCTCACTTATTTCCATAGGTGGAAGTTTTTCTAAAACTTCAGAAAGAGTTTTTGAGAATTCTTCGTCTTTCTTGAGAACTTTACAAGCGTGAACAGTACGGGTGAAGAGTGCATAAATAATCTGAAAATCTATTGTTGCACCCTCAGTAAACATACTTTCTTGTCTTTCGCCGTTAGCATCAATATAATAAAATTCATTTTCAGGAGAGTTTGACGGAGAAGTGATAAGTTGACCTTTCTCATTTTCAGTTAAATAGTCCTGAACGAATTCACATGAACCTTTTAAAATCGGATAGATTTCTTCGAGGTATTCCAGACTGTTAGTGTACTCATAATGTTCCCAAAGATTGAGGCAAAGCCACGGACCTGCCATAGGGAAGAAACCACAGTCAACGCTGTCGTGAACGCCGGTTCTTCCGAATGCATCGGTAGTATGATTAACAACCCAACCTCTTGCACCGAAAAGTTCCTTTGCAGTTTCATGACCAAAAGAACTTACCATTTTCATAAAATGAATAAATGGAGCAGAAGTTTTTGAAAGGGGAACTCAAAACCCTGTTAAAACTTCACGCGAGGCAATGGCCTACGCTTTGAAGCAAGGGTTTGACACAGTTATTATCGACACAGCTGGTCGCTTGCATATCAACGAAGAATTGATGGCAGAACTTGAAAATATAAAGAAAGAATGTAAGGCTATCAATTCGAAGGTTAATGTGAAATTGATAAAGGCTGATATTGCTGATTGTGATAAATTCAGAAATATTATTAATACTGTTGCTAAGAATGAAAAAGTACAGTTTTTGGTTCAATATAATATTGAGAGATAATATCAGAGACGGAATAGGTGTGCATTCATTAGATATGTGTGATTATTGGACAGTTCAGAGAAAATGGAGTCTTCAGTTTGAATAATTGATTGGATTGTCATAGCATTGTATAATTATAACAGATATATTTGTCTATTTTGAATATCTTTTATATACGAGGAAAGTGGAGTAAACAAAGAGATACTGATTGTTTATAATCGAATATGCAATTATATCGTATATTCTCATATT
>CALAEU010000256.1 GCA_937891215.1 uncultured Clostridia bacterium | reverse complement strand
CGCGATTTTATTGATAAAGGTATTCCTAAAGAAGATGCTCGTTTTATTCTTCCATACTCTCTTTACAGTAACTTCTATTGCACACTTAATGCAAGAGAGCTTGTAAATATGCTTTATGCTATGATTTATGGCAGGGGTTCCTCTTTCCCTGAAATCAAAAATTTGGGCATTTCTCTTTATGAGCAAGCAAAGAAAATGACACCTGGTATTTTTACCGATTTTGAAACACGCAGACCATCTATTCAGGATACTCCTCACTTCTCTTACAAAAGAGACGATTCTCTTATTGAAAAGGAAGAAAATGTTGAATTATTAAACTACACTCCTGATGCTTCAAAATGCGTTGCAAGAGCCGCTCTTATTGAGTCTTTAGGCTTACCTACTGCACAGATTGAAAATATTATAAACGACGAAAAAGAATGTGCAAAAATCATTAAAGAAGTTATTAATTCAAAAAGACAAAGACCACTTGAAGCAGTAACATTCACATTCAGAATTAATAATGTTTCACTCTCTTGTCTTACACACTTTGCCCGTCACAGAATTCAGTCAATAGGAATTCCTTCTCTTACACTTACTAACAGAAGAAGATTCATTTTACCTGAAACAATTGTTAAAAAGCCAGAACTTTTAGAGCGTTATAAAACTGCATTTCAGAAAACCGCAGACCTTTATGACAATTTAAAAGAGCAAGGTATAAATGATGGTCTTTTAGCTTACATTCAATTAAGCGGTAACACTGTTGATTTTGTTACAACTATTAACGGTAGAGAATTGCTTTTATTTATGAAGTTGCGTTCTTGCAACCGTGCTCAATGGGAAATAAGAGATTTTGCAGTTGATATGCTCAAAAAACTCCGTAAAGCAGACCCAACTATCTTTAATTTCTATGGACCTAGTTGTTATGTAAACAAATGTACAGAAGGTGCTATGACTTGTGGTCAGGCAGTAGAAATTAATAAGATTTTTAAAGAACTTTAAACAACATATCAGGGCACTATGTTTCCCAAAGAAACATAGTGCCCTGATAATTCCAAGACATTTTAAGAATTTTCTTAAAAATTCTTAAAATATCTTCATTTTTATATTGCAAGAAAATTCATTTAGCGTTATAATATCTGGTAGATTTTGTTACGGGTAATTTTAAATGTATGTATATTACCCTGTTATTTGTGAGGTTTATTTCAATGTTAGGCAAATTAATACGACTCAGTATAACTGAGCAGGTAGGTACACCTTTGGGTGACACCGGCAGAGTTTACAAACTCAACCACGGTCAACCTATTGGCAAATTCAAACCCTACTCTCCCATTAGCGGCGTTCTTGTAATGGGAATTGACAACCCTGTCAGACACTTTGATGGCAGAGTTATTGCATCTGTGCGTTTTCTTGATACAGGCGAAGTTAAACTTATTGCAGCACCTAAATCAAAAAGATTTATCGATTGTGAAATAAGAAATGCAATTTCTTTTATTACAGAAGGCAGAAGATATAATCTCGAATGCAGATATGAACGTTCTTGCGGTGCAGTAATTTACAGAAATATTAACGGACAGATTCGCTACCTGCTTATAAAAAACAACCGCAGTTCAAACTGGGGTTTCCCGAAAGGTCATATGGAAGACGGTGAATCTGCAGAAGAAACTGCAAAGCGTGAGGTTTTAGAAGAAACAGGAATTCACATTGATATTATTCCTGATTTCGTTTCGAAATCCGAATACACAATTCAGAACAAAATTCATAAAACAGTTTATGTATATGTAGCAAAAACAGATGATACTCAGACAATTATTCAAAAAGAAGAAATTGAAGATTACATCTGGCTCACATACGAAAACGCTTATAAAAGCTCCTCTTATGCTCTTCCCTGTTAAGATAGAGATTCCCGACGAGCATACTGTTGAAATCAGCTTTATGCCTGACGGACTTATTCTTGGCACCTGCGTTTCAATCTTTACGGTTATTGCTCTGATTGCCGCATCCGTTTTCTTTGCAAAACGCAGAAGAAAAATGGCACTTATCCCTGCGTTTGTTCCCGAAATCCCTGCTGTTGAGGAAGAATCTGTCGCAGAAGAACCTGCGGTGAAAACGATAAAAGCGATTGAACCTGCCCCTGTGAAAATCGTTCCTGTAGCGATGAAAGGTGCGGAAAAGGCAGAACAGCCTCTGGTAAGAAAAATCGAACCCATCGCACAGCCTGTGGTTGCAGTGAAGTCTGTTCCTGTGGAAGAACCTGCAGCAGTTGTGGAAGAAG
>CALAEU010000255.1 GCA_937891215.1 uncultured Clostridia bacterium | reverse complement strand
TCGGCCATGATTTTAATGGATAGCACAAAAGACGATGTGAATTTGCTGGAAATATATAATCTGAAAGAGAAATTAAGAGATGAAGATGAGGAACTGGGAAGCTTTTTAATCGATAAATTACAGCAAGCCCTGCCTGCAATATGTCTTTCTTCCCATAACAGCTTAAGCACAGCAGTGTTAAATGATATTGGAGGAGAGATTTCCTTTGCTCAACAATTAAATGGATATGGAAGACAAGGGGATGTATTTCTGGCTATTTCTACTTCCGGCAATTCTAAAAATATTTTATATGCTGCAGTATTGGCAAAAGCAAAGGGGATGAAGGTTATAGGATTAACAGGAGAGACCGGTGGAAAATTAGCGAAATATTCCGACGTATTACTTAATGTACCGGAAAAGGAAACCTACAAAATACAGGAGTTACATTTGCCCATATACCACTGCATATGTATCATGCTGGAAGAGTATTTTTATAAAAAGTAGGAAATAGAGAGGATAGCTTTTCATGACCACAAAACAAAATAAATGGAATAATTACATTCCATAAATATAATTAAAGAAAAGGCAGAATCAGTCGGTATTTCTGTTTCTGACGATTTAATTGAAAAGTTAGAGATTTATGCGAAAGAACTGAAAGAGTGGAATGAGAAAATAAATCTCACTGCCATTACTGACGATGAGGGAATTGCGGTAAAGCATTTTATTGACAGTTTAATGCTTTTAAAATATGTAGAAATTCCTGAAAACTCAAAAATTATAGATGTCGGAACAGGAGCAGGTTTTCCTGGGCTTGTAATTGCCGCTACAAGACCAGATGTTAAAGTAACACTTCTTGATTCAACTGGGAAAAAATTAAAAGTTGTTAATGACATCGGTGAAAAAATGGGACTTTCAAATTATGAAGTTCTTAATATGAGAGCAGAAGAAGCAGGACAAAAGAAAGAGTATAGAGAACAATATGATTTCGCTACTGCAAGAGCGGTTGCAGAACTTCGTGTTCTTTCAGAATATTGTCTGCCATTTGTAAAACAAAACGGTTACTTTATTTCAATGAAAGGTGCTCTGGCAGATAAAGAAATTGAGAACGCGACTAACGCATTAAAGACTCTTTCAGGTAAAATTGAAGAGAAATATAGCTTCAATTTATGTGACGCAGGTGAAAGAAATATAATTAAGATTAAAAAGTTTTCGCAAATTTCGACAAAATATCCAAGGGTATCTGCACAAATCGCTAAAAAACCCCTTTAAATTTAATAAATATAAGCATTTTCTGTCGATTTCTCCCGACCGAAAATGCTTTATTTTTATGGCTTTCTGTGTTATATTGTACTCACGAAAGACGGACAGGGAAAAAATAGAGTGAGTGTGGAAATAAGAATTTTAAATTATTAAAGGACGGTTTAAAATGTTGAAAACTTCTGCAAAGGGAAAAGCGAATTGTCAGATTCAACTTATCCCACACGAAAATATTTACCCTAATCCACATCAGCCAAGAGTCAGGTTCGATTACATAGAACTTGAAAATCTTGCGTCTTCAATAAGAGCAAACGGAATTTTACAACCAATAAATGTAAGACCACTTGATAACGGTAATTTTGAACTTATTTCTGGCGAAAGAAGATTAAGAGCCGCAAGAATGATTGGTGTAACAAAAATACCGTGTATCGTTATGAATGTTTCAGACGAACAGTCAGCACTTTTTGCTATTATTGAGAATGTTCAAAGACAGAATTTAGATTTTTTTGAAGAAGCAATTGCAATAGAAAGACTTATGACTGAGCATTTTCTTTCACAAGAAGAAATTGGACGAAAATTAGGTAAAGCACAGTCAACACTTTCTAATAAATTAAGACTTCTAAGACTTCCCGAAGAAATTCGTGACAAAATTATAATAGCAGGTTTAAGTGAGCGACACGCGAGAGCATTGTTAGCCCTTCCCGATAATTCAGCAAGAAACAAAGCACTTGATATTATAATAGAAAGACACCTTACAGTAAGCGAGTCTGAAAGACTAATAGGTGATATTTTAAGGCGAAGAAAAGAGCCGAAAAAACAGCCAATCAAAGTTTTTAAGGATATGAGAATTTTTATAAATACATTAAATCACGCGGTTGATAGTATAAGAAGAGCGGGAATTGAAGCAGACACCGCAAAAAGCGAAACAGATGAATATTTTGAATATGTTGTAAGAATTTCAAAACCGTGTGACAAGGCAGTTACTACTGAAATAGTAGATGTCTGATTCAGGTAGGTTCGCACACTACTCTGGTATATTCTCTGCAATGCAGAGTTTATATAGGGCAATTTAGCCCAAGCCATATCTTTCTCTTTCACACCCCACATCCACAGCGAAGCACCACACCCGAAAGGGCGTGGTGCTTTGCTGTTTCTTTAAAAAATCGGCAGATATGCTAAAAATCCGTTATCTGCCGATTATTAAATTATTTACCAACACAGAAGTTTTTAAATACTTCATTCACAACTGTTTCTGTTGCTTTTTCGCCTGTTAAAACAGAAAGTTCTTCAATTGCACAGTCAACTGAAACATTTATAGCATCTGTTGTAATGCCCATTTCGAGACCATCTAATGCTTCCTTTAAATTATCTACTGCTTTTTTAACGCATACGCGTTGTCTTTCGGTAGTTAAAAGTGGAGCAGATGGGTTAAAATCGTCAGTACCAACAGTTTTTTCTACAATTTGTTTTAATTTGTCGATTCCGTCACCATCTTTTGCAGAAATCTCAACTATATTTTCTGCATATTCCTTAACATTATCAACAGAAAATGCTCTGTTTAAATCGCTTTTATTTATTATTACAATACTGCGTTTGTCTTTACAAAGTTTTAAAAGTTCTTTGTCATCTTCCGAAATTTTTTCGCCACCGTCAAGCACCATAAATACAAGACCTGCACGCTCGAAACGTTCTTTTGCCCTCTCAACGCCGATTTTTTCAATTTCGTCATCTGTTTCAGTACGGATACCCGCAGTATCAGCAAGTCTTAAAGTGATATTGCCTAGTCTAACAGTTTCTTCTAAAACATCACGGGTAGTGCCTGCAACTGATGTTACAATTGCTCTGTTTCTGCCGGTGAGTGCATTTAAAAGTGTAGATTTACCAACATTTGGTCTGCCTACAATAGCGGTGTCTATACCCTCTAAAATTGCCTGACCTGCATCAAATCCATCTAGAAGTGTGTTAAGTCTTTTTAAAATATCTGAAAAAGAAGAAATCATTTCTTCGGTACTTATTTCAGGAATTTCTTCGTCAGGGTAATCTACCCACGCCGCTAAAAATGCCGCAGTACGAGCTAAAGAATCTCTGCATTCAGTAATTTCTCTGTTTAAATTACCATCCAAAGCGTTAAGTGTTGCAGCACGGGCATCTTCACCCGAGGCAGAAATAAGTGCCATAACCGCTTCTGCTTCAGATAAATCCATTTTTCCATTTAAAAATGCTCTTTTTGTGTATTCGCCAGGTTCTGCTGGTACCGCACCTGCATTTAAAGTTGCCCTTAAAACTTTTGAAAGAATATAAAGACCACCGTGACAACTCAGTTCTACGACATCTTCACCTGTATAACTTTTAGGTGCTCTGAAAAGCAAAGCAACTGCTTCATCAATTACATCTTCACCGTCATAAATGTGACCGAAAAGAGCGGTGTACCCATTTTTTTCTTCTAATTTTTTACCTGAAACACCTTTAAAGACTTTGTCTGCAATTTTTATTGCATTTTCACCAGAAAGCCTTACAATGCCGACACCTGCGGCAGTCTGTGGTGTTACGATTGCTGATATTGTTGACAAAACTACATCTCCACTTAAAATCT
>CALAEU010000254.1 GCA_937891215.1 uncultured Clostridia bacterium | reverse complement strand
GCCGATGCCAACGAAGTCACCATGGTAATACCTGCAGACGGTCCATCTTTTGGAACTGCCCCCTCTGGTGCGTGAATGTGAATATCTTTATTTTTATAGAAGTCAGGGTCAATACCTAATTCGTTCGCTCTGCTTCTTACAAAACTTACTGCAATTTTTGCAGACTCTTTCATAACATCGCCTAAAGAACCAGTAAGTTCAATTTTACCAGTACCCTCTAAAATAGATGCTTCAATTTGCATAATTTCACCACCGACTTTAGTCCACGCAAGACCATTGACTGCACCAATCATATTGTCGAGTGAAAGGTCGGTATCTTTATATTTTCTTGCACCTAAGAATTCTTCTAAATTGTCAGGTGTAACTGTGATTTTACCACTGAAACCATCAGCAAATTTAACCGCAGCTTTTCTTAAAATTTTAGTTATAACTCTTTCTAATGTTCTTACACCTGCCTCTTTTGTGTAACCGTCTATAATAAGACGCAAAGCAGAATCTGTAATAGAAAGCATTTTAGTAGTTATATTAAAGTTTTTAAGTTGTTTTGGTACAAGGTGCTTTTTAGCAATTCTGAACTTTTCTTCAGCGGTGTAACTATAAAGTTCGATAATTTCCATTCTGTCGTAAAGCGGAGCAGGAATAGATGAGGCATCATTTGCGGTAGTAATAAATAACACTTTACTCAAGTCAAACGGCACATCTAAATAGTGGTCAACGAATGTACTATTCTGCTCACCGTCAAGCACCTCTAAAAGTGCAGAAGATGGGTCACCTTTATAATCGTTACCCAATTTGTCAATTTCATCGAGCAAAATTAGTGGGTTAGTTGAACCAGCCTGTTCAATAGCAGAAATAATTCTACCAGGCATAGCACCTATATAAGTTCTTCTATGACCGCGAATTTCTGCTTCATCGTGAACACCCCCGAGAGAAATTCGTGCATAGTTTTTATTCATTGATTTTGCAAGTGATTTTGCAATAGATGTTTTACCAACACCCGGAGGACCTACAAGACAAAGAATCTGTGAATTGACATTTTCAGAAAGTTTTTTAACCGCAATAAGTTCTACAATTCTTTCTTTGACTTCGGTTAAACCATAATGGTCTTTGTCTAAAACCTTTCTTGCTTTATCTAGATGTAATGAATCTTTTGTTGCATTATTCCAAGGAAGCGCTAAAACCCTATCTAAATATGTACGGGTAACATTTGCTTCTGCACTACTGCTAGAAAGTTTTAAAAGACGGTCACTTTCATCAAGAAGTTTTTTCTTATATTTTTCTTCTAGTGGTAAAGCGTTTATTTGTGCTTTATATTTTTCTGCTTCTTCTTCAGGTGACTCTTCGTCATTGAGTTCCTGTGAAATAACTTTTAACTGTTCACGAAGAAAATAATCTCTCTGATTTTTATCCATTTTCTCGTGAACTTCTTCGTGAATACTGTGTTGAAGACCGAGAATTTCGGTTTCTTTTATTAAAACACTGCAAAGTCTTTCCGCTCTTTTTAACGGATTCAATTCACTTAAAAGTGCTTGTTTATCTTCGAACATTAAAAGAGTATTGCTCACAATGTAATCTGTTAAAGTACCAACATTATCTTCAGTATGCACAGTCATTTCAACATCCGGTGAAATCCTTGGTAAAAGTTCTGCGTAATCATCAAACAAATCTCTTAATGTTCTTACTAACGCTTCACCGTAAGGTGCATCAACTTTTCTTACAGGCTTCTCGAAAACTTCTGTAACAACTGCTTTTAAAATAGGTTTTGTTTTAATTGGCTCTGTTACAGTTGCTCTGTATTTACCTTCAACAACAACTCTTAAAACCTCGGTATTTGGAAGTTTAATAACTTGCTTAACTTCTGCTACAACACCGATTTTATTCAAATCTTTAAACTCAGGATTTTCAATATCTGCATCTATTTGTGCGGTAAGGAAAATTTCACCTGTTGTATTTAAAGCGGCTCTTATTGCCGAAATTGATTTTTGTCTTCCCACATCAAAATGAAGTGTCATTTGTGGGAAAACAACCACGCCTCTCATCGCAAGAACGGGAAGCGTAGCTGTAATTGCATTTTTCTTAATCATATTTTATACCCTTTATAATACTAATGTTATGATGCCTGAGTTTCGCCTTTTGTTTTTCTTATAACAATTGGTTCTTCTTTACCATCAACTACATCTGCGGTAATTTTAACAACTTCAACAGTTTCATCTGACGGTACAGAGTACATTACAGGAACTAATATTTTTTCCATTAATGCACGTAGACCTCTGGCACCTGTTTCTTTTTCAATTGTTAATTCTGCAACGCGTTTTACTGCATCTTCTGTAAAATCAAGTGCTACATTATCCATTTTGAAAAGGCTCTGGTATTGTCTTAAAAGTGCATTTTTAGGTTCTGTAATAATTTTTATAAGGGCATCTACATCTAAATCTTTTAATGAAGTAATAACAGGAATTCTGCCGACTAATTCAGGAATAAGTCCGAATTTTACAAGATCGTGATGCACTACCTTGTGCATAATCTTGCTTTTCTGAACTTCACTCTTGGTTTTGATTTCCGCACCAAAGCCAAGGCCGGTGTTGCCCATTCTCTTTTCAACAATCCCGGAGCGAAACGACCGGCAGACTTTGTAAATTGTGTCATTCTGCGAGTAGCCTCAAGCGGAGTCATTCCATCATTTACAGCTTGTAAAAAATCGCTTTTAATAAAATTTCCCGGTCCGACATTGTATATAAACATTGACGTTCCTATAATTTCTTGTCTTGTGAGCGGTTTTGTTACATACCTGTCAATATATGGAAAAACATATTTCCGTAAAAAGCTCCTTACACATTTTTGTGCATCAAGCATTTCTATTTGTTCACCCGGCTTTACCCTCTCTCCATTAGCATAAGTTGTAGATCCATACCCGATTGTCCACCTGCTTCCGCAAAAATATGATACAGTTTTATAATCTTCCACATAGGCAAGACAAATAATTATCTCATCTTCAATACTCAAATACATTTCCTTATTTTCAGGAAGTATCTGTATTTCTGTCGTATCAGGAAGGATTATATCTTCGGGCTGTTCTTCAATATCCTCCGGAGGATGCGAGTCAGGCAAGGTAACTTTACTGCAAATATAAAAAAACGTAATAATTGCAGCGATTACATAAAATTTTTTCATATAATAGGAAATTAAAAATTAGCAAAACTTTCGGAAATATAGCACAAAAACCAATCTTGTCAATTTTGCGAAAAATATATTTTTCAAAAAAAACTTGCAAATTTTGCTTTTTAATCTTAATACAAAAGGAAGAAACAATAAGGATGAGTGGCAGAGAGGCTGAATGCGCGCGACTCGAAATCGTGTTTACGGTAATACCGTAACGGGGGTTCAAATCCCTCCTCATCCGCCAGTTTAAAAACGCTCTTGTAAAAGAGCGTTTTTT
>CALAEU010000253.1 GCA_937891215.1 uncultured Clostridia bacterium | reverse complement strand
AAAGAACACGCGAAAATGTGGTTTAAGGCTTTAGGTGAATTAAGTGACACAGCTAAAAACCTCGCAAAAGCTGCAGAGGGCGAAAACTACGAGTGGACTGATATGTATGACCGCTTTGCTAAAGAAGCTGAAGAAGAAGGCTTTTTTGATTTAGCTGAAAAATTCAGAAAAGTTGGCGAAATTGAAAAGGCTCACGAAGAACGCTACAGAGCGTTATTAAAAAATATTGAGATGCAACAGGTATTTGAAAAAGCAGAAGAAACAATGTGGGAATGCAGAAACTGTGGACATCTTGTAATGGGTAAAAAAGCACCAGAAATTTGTCCTGTATGTGCACATCCACAAAGTTACTTTGAGGTTAGAAAAGAGAATTATTGATTTTTAGAAACTAGGAACTAGGTTATAACAGAAACTTCGTCTTGTCATTTTTAGTTGGTATTTAACCCGATTTTAAATGATAGGGCGAAGTTGTTTTTTGCGAAGCCCCCTGATTCCTAGTTCCTGTTTCCTGATATTTGTTTTCAGAAAATTTACAATTTTACACAAAATACCAATGTAATATGCGTGAAATATTGTTGACATCATTATACAATTATGTTAAAATTTATCTAAATGTAGTCTTATGACTATAAATATGTATAAAGAAAATAAAGACGGGGGCTTTGCTCATGAAAAAAATTATCAGTTCAATTTTGTCTTTAGTTTTGCTTGTTGGTATTTGTTTCAGTGTACCAGTTACAGCAAATGCAGCAGATATCAGTACTATTTTTGACCTCAGGTTAAAGTATTCGCTTTCTGATGATGGTTACACTTATGTGGTTTCAGGTTATGAAATCAAGTACACTTCAGGTGACCCAAGTGAGGCGGATATCTTTAATAATGGTATTGTTGAAATTCCTGCAGTTTTTGGTGGTTTACGAGTTTCAGCTATCGGCGACAACGCATTTATTGGCTGTACTATGCTTCAATCAGTCAATATTCCTGATACTGTTACTACAATAGGTGACTACGCTTTCGGTAATTCATCTATAGGTGTAATTTATGGTGGTAATAGCATAACAACTCTTGGTGATTATGCTTTCTATAACTGCGATAACTTTATTGCAGTTAACTTATTCCCGAAAGTTACTTCAATTGGTGATTTTTGTTTCTATGATTGTAGTTCGCTTGTTTCAATGAATCTTAACAATGTAGTAACTTCAATTGGTGATTCTGCTTTTGGTAACTGCAGTAATCTTTCACTTATAAAAATTCCTTCATCAGTCAAAACAATTGGTGACAATGCATTTTACAGATGTAACAATTTAACAACTATTACATTCCAGAATGGCGTTGAAACAATCGGCAACTTCGCTTTCCAGAATTGTACTGGTATTACAAAAATTACTCTACCAGATTCTTTAAAAACAATCGGTAGTAATGCCTTTTTAGGTTGTGATAACCTTAATACAATTAAATTCGGTACAGGTTTAGTTGAAATCGGTGATTATGCATTTAATGGTATTGATGCAATTAAAACTCTTAATTTCCCTGATGGTTTAAAAACAATTGGTGAGTATTCATTTGCGGAATGTGACAATCTTACAGATGTAACTATTTCTGATACAGTAACAGTTATTGAAGATGGCGCATTTATGAACTGTGACAGACTTGAAAATGTTGAAATCGGTGATGGTGTTAAACTTATTGACGATGATGCATTCAGTGGTTGTGTACAGTTAAAGGATATAACAATAGGCGAAAGTGTTGAAACTATTGATGATTATGTATTTAAAAATTGTAGTGCACTTGAAACAATTGTTATTCCTGATAGTGTGAAAACATTAGGCGCGAGCGTGTTTGAAGGTTGCACTTCACTTAAAAACCTTGAACTCGGTGCAGGTATTGAAACAATCGGTGCAAAAGCATTTTATAATTTTGATACACTTACAGAAATTGTAATTCCTGAAGGTGTTAAAACAATTGGTGCAGAAGCATTTGCAGGTTGCGATAACATAACGTCAATTGTTATTCCTGATTCTGTAACAACAATTGGTGTGGGTGCATTCCAGAATTGCACAAAACTTACAACAGTTAAAATTGGAAATAATGTACAACTTATTGGTGCTTCAGCATTTGAAAATTGTAGTGAATTAAAAAATGTTACTATAGGAAACAAAGTGGTTTCATTAGGTAATAATCTTTTCAAAGGTTGTACTGCTCTTAAAGAAATCTCAATTCCTGATAGTGTTACAGATTTAGGTGATGGTATATTTAACGGTTGTACTAATCTTTCATCTGTTAAACTTGGTGCAGGTGTTAAAAAGATTGGTGCAGAAGCATATAAAGATTTAGATACACTTACAGAAATCGTAATTCCTGAAGGTGTTACTGAAATCGGTGAGTATGCATTTTATGATTGTGATGGTATTACAGAAATCGTAATCCCTTCAACAGTTAAAGTTATTGGTAAATCAGCATTTGAAGGTTGCGATGCACTTGAAGAACTTACAATCAGCAATGGTGTAGAAGTAATCGGTGACAATGCTTTCAAAAATTGTGTTTCTGTTGAAAATATTACAATTCCTGACAGTGTTACAGATTTAGGCGAAGATGCATTTAACGGATGTACAAAACTTTCTGTAGTTGTACTTGGTTCCGGCGTAAAAACAATCGGTGCTAAAGCATATTATGATTTAGATACACTCAAAGAAATTGTTGTTCCTGAAGGTGTTACAGAGATTGGTGAATACGCTTTCTATGATTGCGATAACATTACAACAGTTGTAATTCCGTCAACAGTTAAAATTCTCGGTGATTCAGCATTTGAAAGTTGTGACGCTCTCGTGAATGTTACACTCCTCAATGGTGTTGAAACAATTGGTGCTAACGCATTCAAGGGTTGTAAAGGTCTTACAGAAATTGCAATTCCTAACAGCGTTAAATCAATTGGCGACTACGCTTTCTATAGCTTACCAAAACTTGTAAAAGTTACATTTGGTGCAAATCTTCAGACAATCGGCACAAGAGCATTCTACTGGTGTGATTCGCTTACAGAAATCGTTCTTCCTGAGTCAATGGTTTCAATCGGCACAGCAGCATTTGCAGATTGTGATAAACTTGCAAAAATTGAACTTGGTGGCACAAAAGAAATCGGTCAGGATGCTTTCCACTTATGTGAAGCAATTACATCTGTTAAAATTCCTGATACAACAGAAATAATCGGTCAGGGTGCTTTCTATAATTGTACTAACCTTGAAACACTCGTGATGGGTGCAAATGTTAAGTCAATTGGTCAGAGTGCTTTCTATAAATGTAAAGCGCTTACAAGTGTAACTCTTCCGGATACACTTAAAAAAATTGAGCAAGAAGCATTTTATAACTGTGTTTCATTGGAATCAATCGTAATTCCAACAAGCGTTAAATCAATCGGTCAATATGCTTTCTATTGCTGTGACAATTTAACATCTGCTTCAATCGGTAGCAGTGTTAAAGAAATCGGTGCAAATGCATTTGGTGGTTGCGGTAAAGTTTCATTTATTTGTAATAAAGATTCTGCAGCACATAAATATGCAGAAGACAACAAAATTCCTTACGAATTAAACGTGGTTAACCAATATTTCAGAGAACACACAGTTGATAATGTCAGCGTTGATGAAGCAACTGCAACTCTTTATTTGGGTGCAGGTTGTAAAGATGTTGAAGATATTATTGTAATTGCAGATAATTATAAGATTTCAACCGAAAAATCAATGAATACATATTGCGGTACAAGTTCTGTTATCAGCGTTTTAGATGAAAACAATGTTATTGTTAAAGACTACACACTTGTAGTTGAAGGTGATGTTAACGGTGACGGTGTTTGTGACGTATTAGACTGTATGTTGGTTGAATTAACAAAGAGTGGTAACTTGGCATTAGAAAACTCTTACCTTACTGCAGGTGACTTTGATGGTGATAATAACATTACAATTAATGACTTCCAGCAGGTAGTTAATAAGGCTATAGCTGAATAATAGTTGCTAGTTGCTAGTGTGGCTGGTTGGCTAGTAAAGTGAATAAAAATAACATTATCCTATCATTTGAAGTTGGGTTCAGGTAACTAACTAAAAATGATAGGATAGTTTCATTTATATAACACTAGCCACACTAGTAACTAGCCATACTAGCAACT
>CALAEU010000252.1 GCA_937891215.1 uncultured Clostridia bacterium | reverse complement strand
TATTCCGCTTGCTATAAGTCTATTTTTTATAAAATCTGAAACAGATTTAACAGATGATGCATATTTATTTACAATAACCTCACTCGGTGAATAACAACCAAGACGGTTAATAATATGGGCAGTGGTATCCTTTTCAAAAGCTGAATCAAGATGAACTTCACCTGTTGAAACATCTACAAATGCAGCACCACAGGATTTGTCTGTAATATAAACAGATGCTAAGAAGTTATTTTTACCCTCGTCGAGCATACTGCTTTCGATTACTGTACCTGGTGTTACAATTCTTACAACATCTCTTTTAACAATACCTTTAGCTTGTGCCGGGTCTTCAACCTGTTCACAGATTGCTACCTTGTAACCGCGTGACACGAGTTTTGCTATGTAAGTATCGGCGCTGTGGAAAGGAACACCACACATCGGCGCCCTTTCCTCCTGACCGCAATCTCTGCCTGTAAGGACCAACTCAAGTTCTTTAGATGCAATTTTAGCATCATCAAAGAACATTTCATAAAAATCACCCAATCTGAAAAACAACAGAGTATCAGCATATTCTTTTTTTATCTGAAAATATTGCTCCATCATAGGAGAGAGACCAGCCATACTACACCTCAACCAAATTTTGAATAAATTAAAAAATAATTATTAGTGGCAACCGCCGCAGCTTTCGCAACTACCACCACAAGAATGTTCATGTTTTGGTTCGCAAGTTGCAGGGTCTTGTCCATCAATGCAAAGAGCAAGAATGCCCATAATTTCGTTCATCATATCGTCAATAGCAGTTTTTGCTGCTTCAAACTTAACCATATTACCATTAAGCATTACTGCACGATAGAGTTCTTCGAATTCTTTACCGTAATTTTCCATTGCTTTTTCGTCAGCTTCTTCACCTTTTGCAGCTTCTTGCTGATAGTTGAGCTGAACAAGGTTGATTTTACCAATAAGGTCATTTAATTCCTTGTCTGCATCATTTGCTTTTTTCGCTTCGTCAAAAGCTTTGTAGCGTTCGTCAGCCTGGATAGCTGCACCTAATTGTCTTGTAAGTTCGATAACACTCATTGTTATACTTCCTTTCTTTTTATAAAAAATTTCACAATGAAACATTGTTTATAAGGTAGAAAAATCTTATTGTACGCTTACGCTATAACTCTCCACCACGCTTAAGCGTGGTCCCCCTCTCTTCGCAAGAGAGGCAGTCATCCTTTTGCAATTTCTTCTTGTACTTTAAGAAGTTCCATAAACCATTTTGTTTTTTCTTCTTTTGTTATTTCATCAGGAAAAGAAGCGGCTTTTGTCCCTTTACGCTTTGAGTAAATAAATGTGAACATTGAGCCGTATTTCACTTCTTTAACAAGCGAAACTGTATCTAAAAATTCTTCGTAAGTTTCGCCAGGGAAACCAACAATAATATCGGTAGTAATATCTACGCCAGGAATTTTTCCTTTTGCGTAGTTTACTAAATCGAGGTAATGCTCTCTTGTATATTTTCTGTTCATTTCTTTTAAAATTCTATTATTTCCAGATTGAACAGGTAAATGCAAGTGACCACAGAAATGCTTTGAAGATGCTAAAACATCAATAAGTTCTTTTGTGCAGTCTTTCGGGTGAGATGTCATAAAATCAAAAGTGTAATCACCTTCAATTTTATCAAGTCTTCTTACAAGTTCAGAAAAGTTAATACCGTTCTCTAAACTTTTGCCATAAGAATTCACATTCTGACCTAAAAGAGTTATTTTTTTATAACCTTGTTTTATTAAATCTTCGGCTTCTTTTAAAACAACATCTGCTTCACGGCTACGCTCTCTGCCTCTTACATAAGGCACAACACAATAAGAACAGAAGTTGTCACAACCATACATAATTGGAAGCCATGCATTTTCACCGCTATCGCGCTCATTAGGCATACCTTCTGCTATTACACCATCGCACTCTTCAATAGAGAAAACTCGTTTTTTAGTTTTGAAAACTTTAAAGAGTAACTCGGGTAATTTATGAAGTGCATGAGTACCAAAAACAAGATTAACATAAGGGTAACTGTTTTTGATTTTTTCTGCTATATGGTCTTGTTGCATCATACAACCACAAAGACCAATAACTAAACCAGGTTTTTTCTTTTTCAAAGTTTTCAATGCACCAACATTACCAAAAACTCTGTCTTCTGCGTGTTCACGGATTGCACAAGTGTTATAGATAATTATGTCAGCGCTTTCGAGTTCTTCAGTCATTGAATAACCCATTTCTACAAGTTGACCTTTTATGTGCTCACTGTCAGCGACATTCCCCTGACACCCATAAGTGTGAACGAATGCTTTCGGGGTTTCGCCCTGAAACCTCGATTTAACCATATTTTTAACTTTTTTCTTATATTCGTTTTGTTCCAGCATTTCTGTTTCAGGAACGAAAAATTTATTTTTCTGCAAATTAATTAACTACCTTTCAGAATGATGCAGTATTAAGAAAACCTAAAATATCGAGGTAAACCTTTTCATTTGCTTCTTCATTTAAAATTTCGTGACGCATAGCAGGATAAATTATAACTTCTGGTTCGTGACCTGCTGCTACAAGACTATCTGCACAAGCAACTGGTGCTTTACCATTCATGCCTATAGGGTCTTCGCCACCTGAAATAATGAGAATAGGAAGCCCTACCCTTACAGATGCAGGCCACAATTTATCACTTGCAAGAAGTGTAATAGAGGCTAAATCTCGCATACCAGCTACTGTTAATTCAATTCCACAAAGTGGGTCATTAGCGTATTCTTCAACATTCTTTTTGTTGTAACTTAACCAATCCAAATCAGATGTTTTATCTTTAATGCCCATTGAAGAAATTTTATTTAAAGCACCTGCCATAATTTTATTTCTTGTTCTTGGTCCGAATTTTTGAGTTAGTTCTCTTAAAGTGTTTATACCAAACTCAAGCCCCGCTGGTGCCTGACCTGTACCACAGATAATAAGACCAGATAAATCTTCTGAAAAAGTACCAGCGTAAACTCTCGCACAGAATGAACCCATACTGTGACCGAACAAGTAATATTTCAAATCAGGGTAACGCTTGTGCATAATGCTATAGAGAATATGCATATCGTCAACGAAGCGACGGAACCCATCTTCTTCTGCAGTAAAACCTAATTCTTCAGGTGAAGAAACAGATTTACCGTGACCTAAATGGTCATTACCACAAACTATGTAACCCTTTTCTGCTAAAAATCTTGCAAAATGGTCGTAACGGTCAATGTGTTCACTTACACCATGAGCAATCTGAAAAATGCCAACTGGCTGGACACTGTCATCCGACCAGATTAAAGCACGGATTTTATTGACACCTGTTGAAGAATTGTAATATGCTTCCTTTTTGATAATTGCCATAGTTTGTTACCCCTTTCAGAAATCTTGATAGCATATTGTGTGAATACGAAAAAACTGATAATTTTAATATTAAAGTTATAAATCACTGTATAGTTTTTATTCCAAAAACACAAAAAATCGCATAATCCCACAATTAAAAATATAATACCATATATGCAAATAAATTTCAATATAAAAACACTATATATTTGTATATTTTTATAATTTTTTTTGCTTATTTCTACAAGATATAGCAGCCCAATTTGATAGAAATACAAATTGGACTTGCAGAATTTGACAATTTGTGATAGAATGAAAAAAGATTGTTTTTAGAAAGGTGTACTTATACACCAAAACGGAGGTAACCTATGACTACTACCGAATTCAATTTAAACTCAAAAGCAGTTATTGTTGGGCTTACTGACACAGGCGAACAAATCCCTGCTGCATCTGGCAGAATTTCAACACAATCTGGTACTGCACTTGAAATTCTCGATCTCTCAAAAGATGCAGAAAAAAATGCAAATCTTATCTCAAAAGTAACTCGTTCTGGTCACACATCAACTATTGAGCACACTGTTTTCAACTTAGCTTTCCAGAACGTTTCAGTACTTGTTGAGCAATTTGTAATAGAATTCAGACTTGCATCATTCACAGTAAAATCGAGAAGATATGTAGATTTTGGTGAACTTGGTTACTTTATTCCTAAGTTCGAGTCTAAATCGGTTCAGGATAAATACATACAGCATATGAATTATCTTTATAATGAATACCGTCAATTTATTGAGGCTGGTATTCCTAAAGAAGATGCTCGTTTCATTCTTCCATATTCACTTTACAGTAACTTCTATTGCACACTTAACGCAAGAGAACTCGTGAATATGCTTTATGCTATGATTTATGGCAGAGGTGCTGCTTTCCCTGAAATTAAAAACTTAGGTCTTTCACTTTATGAACAAGCTAAGAAATTAACGCCTGGTATTTTCACAGATTTTGAAACACGCCGCCCTGACATGCAGGATGTTCCTCGTTTTTCTTATAAAAGAGATGATTCTCTCGTAGAAAGTGAAGAAGCAGTTGAACTTCTTAACTACACACCAGACGCTTCAAAATGTGTTGCAAGAGCAGCTCTTATTGAGGGTTGCAATCTCCCAACTGCCCAGATTGAAGAAATTATAAATGATAAAAATGAATGTATTAACATAATTGAAAAGGTAATCAACTCAAAACGCCAAAGACCTCTTGAAGCTGCTACGTTTACTTTTAGAATTAATAATGTTTCTCTTTCTTGTTTGACACACTTTGCACGTCACAGAATGCATTCAATCGGTATTCCTCAACTTTCTTTAACCGACAGAACACGCCACATTCTCCCCAAAACAATCGCAGTAAATGACGAGTTGAAAGAGAGGTACTGTCAGGCATTTATTAAAACTGCTACAGTTTATAAGGAATTAAAAGACCTTGGTGTTGACGAAGAAACACTTGCATATGTTCAGTTAAGCGGCAATACACTTGATATCGTCACAACCATTAATGCACGTGAACTTCTTTTATTTATGAAACTCCGCTCTTGTAACAGAGCACAATGGGAAATCCGTGATTTTGCTATTGACATGCTCAAAAAGCTCCGCGAAGCAGATGAAACAATTTTCAAATTTTACGGACCCAGCTGTTATGTTCATAAATGCCCCGAAGGTCCTATGACTTGCGGAAAAGCAACAGAAATAAAAGAAATTTTCTCTAATTTATAATAAAAAAACGTCTCAATATTTGAGACGTTTTTTCTTTTAATGGGATAATTTGTAAAAGTTGTACCATTTTATTGATACTTTATTATTATATTTTTTCATAAAACGGTATTTTTAATATTGCAACCGCAAAATAAAAGGTATATAATGTAATTTAGATTTTCTTGATTTCGTGAGGTTAACATTATGTTAGGCAAATTAGTTAGAGTTTGCATAACCGACCCTGTCGGTTCACCTCTGCCAAACGGAAACATATATAAATTAAACCATGGTAAACCAATTGGTAAATTTAAAGTCTCTTCTCCAATTAGCGGTGTTTTGATTTTGGGTATTGATAATCCGGTTAAACATTTTGACGGCAGAGTTGTTGCAATTTTAAAATTCAGGGACAATGGCGAACAAAAACTTATCGCCTCCCCTAAATCTAAACGTTATATAAATTGGGAAATTGATTCTTTGGTAAAATTCTATACAGAAGGTCGTCCATATTCACTTGAGTGCTATTATGAACGTTCTTGTGGTGCTGTGGTTTTCAGAAAAATTAACAACGATTACAGATACTTACTTATAAGGAATCGACGCAGTTCAAATTGGAGTTTTCCAAAAGGACATGTCGAAAAAGACGAAACCCTTGAACAAACAGCATTTCGTGAAGTTTTAGAAGAAACCGGTTTAAGAATTGATATACTCCCCGGATTTGTTAGTAAATCTGAATACTCTATTCAAAACAGAATTCAAAAAACTGTACAAATTTATGTTGCTTCAACCAAAGATACCCAAACCAAAATACAAGTTGAAGAAATTGAAGATTATGTTTGGTTAACTTATGAAAATGCGTTAAAAAATCTTAAATTTGAAAATGATAAAACAATTCTCACCGATGCACGTGAATTTTTGTTAAATAATAACTACATCAGCGAGGTACAAAATGGTTGAAAATATAGTAACAACAATTGTTGATTTTTTTCAGAATGACTTCCCCCCACAACTTGTTGCATTTTTAATTTCACTTTGCCCCATACTCGAACTACGAGGTGGAATGATTGCTGCCAGATTGCTTGAATTACCTTTCGTTCAAGCTTTTATCATCTGTTACATCGGAAATATGCTTCCAATTCCTTTTATACTCCTTTTTATCCGAAAGATTTTCAACTGGATGCGAAAATACAAATTTTTTGGTAAAATTGTAGACAAGCTTGAAGCCCGTTCAGAAAAGAAAAAAGATACAATTGTTAAGTATCAGGAATGGGGTCTTCTTATTTTTGTTGCTGTCCCTCTCCCGGGTACAGGTGGTTGGACAGGGGCTCTTATTGCTGCACTTATGGATTTAAGGTTTAAGAAATGCTTACCTATAATTGCTTTAGGTGTTTTTATTGCAGGACTCATAATGTCTTTAATTACTTACGGAATATTTTAATTTAAAAGCACCGTCAATTTGACGGTGTTTTTTAGAATGAAGTATAAAGGTGTGTATAAATGTATTGTTATATTTTCGGTGCAATACCTGTTAATTCTTTTAAATTTGAAATCAAAGAAAATGACATAATTATTGCCGCAGATTCAGGTATCATCAATACGCAAAAATTTAATATTAAACCGAATTATATCATTGGCGATTTTGATTCATTAGGTTATACCCCCACGGATAGCAATGTGATTATTCATCCAATTGAAAAAGATGACACGGATACAATGTTAGCCGTAAAACTTGGTTTTGAAAATGGTTTTAAAAATTTTCGTATTTTCGGTGGAATTGGCGGAAGACTGGACCACACCTACGCAAATATTCAAACCGCAACATATATCGCTGAAAAAGGCGGTAAGGCAGTGTTTTATGGGGTCAAAGAAAACTTTACCGTTATAAAAAACAATCAAATAACATTTGATAAGGGATATGAAGGCAACATTTCAATTTTCGCTCTTGAAGATTGCCATAATGTGAATATAAAAGGAACTTATTACGAATTAGAAAATGGATTTCTATCTGTTAATTTTCCTTTAGGAACAAGCAATAAATTTAACAACCAAGAAGCAACTATCTCTGTAGAACAAGGTAAATTGCTTATAATCTGGGACAAACAAGGTGAATAGTATGAAAAATGATATTAAAAATATTCAAGGAGCAATTTTCGATTTAGACGGAACAATTCTTGATTCAATGCACATATGGAGCGATATCGGTTTACTTTTCTTAAAGAACAAAGGTGTTGAAGCACCTAAAGGCATTGAAGATGAATTTGTTAAGATGAGTATGGTTCAGGCAGCTGAATACTATATAAAAAACATCGACCCAACCGCCACAGTTATAGACATAGTAAATGAAGTTAATTCTTTAGTTCAGGGCTTTTATTTTAACGAAGTTATCAAAAAAAATGATGTTGAAGATTTCTTAAAATTCTTGAAATCAAAGGATGTTAAAATGTGTATTGCAACTGCCACAGACAAACATCTTGTTGAAAAAGCACTTGAAAGAAACGGAATACGCGAATATTTTTCCGAAATCTTCACATGCTCAAGCGTTGGCGCAGGAAAAGATACCCCGGTTATTTACGATGTTGCATCAGAACATTTAGGCACACCTAAAGAAAGAACTTACATTTTTGAAGATGCGCTTTACGCAATTGAAACTGCAAATAAAGCCGGTTATAACATTGTTGGTATCAAAGATATTTCTGAAAAAGCAGATCCAGATGATGTAAAAAAACTTTGCGATTATTACATAAATAATTATTCTGAAATATATAAATTCTTTGAGTAAAATATTAACGAGGCTGTAAAAAAACGAAAGTTTTTTTACAGCCTCGTTTCAGGGGATAGGAAAAAAAGATGCAGAACGGACAAACCGAGCAAAAACAAGGC
>CALAEU010000251.1 GCA_937891215.1 uncultured Clostridia bacterium | reverse complement strand
TTGGTATCGAAACAGTGTAATTTTACACTGTTTCGACTAACTATAATCGTTATAAAAAAGGAGATGATACTATGAGATATATAGTTGACCACGATTTTCACATTCACTCGACAATTTCGCCCTGCTGTCACGATGAAAATCAGACACCCGAAACAATTTTAAATTACGCAAAAGAAAACAATTTTAAATCAATTTGTCTTACAAATCATTTGTGGGACGAAAGTGTAAAAAGTGTTGGTGAATGGCACCCTGAACAACGATTCAGCTTTATAACAAAGGTTTTGCCACTACCACAAGACGAAAATGTTAATTTTCTCTTTGGTGCAGAAGCAGAAATGGACTATAATTTCACTTTAGGCGTAAGCGATGAGCATATTGATTTCTTTGACTTTATTACTGTTTCTACAACCCACTTGCATCTTGAGGGGTACACAGTAAAGAAAAGACCCCAGATACCTGAAGAAGCCGCTGAGCTTTGGTTAAAACGATTTGAAGAACTTTTAAAAAAGGATTTGCCATGGCACAAAATTGGTGTTTCACACCTGACTGGAACCCACATTTTTAAAGCTAATCACGCAAAAGCCGTTTCACTTTTAAAGAACAACGATTTATACAATATTTTTTCTGAATGTGCGAAAAAAGGTGTTGGAATAGAGCTTAATATGAAAAGTATTTTTACTTCAGAAGAAGAAAAAGAAACTCTTTTAAGACCATTTTTTATTGCAAAGGAATGTGGTTGCAAGTTCTATTTTGGTAGCGATGCTCATAAAACAGAAGCATTAAAAACTGCAAAACAAAATTTTCTCAATATAGTTGATTTATTGGATTTAAAAGAGGATAATAAATTTATATTAGAAACAAACAGCAAGTGACTACCACTTGCTGTTTGTTTCTATATTTCTTTTTCAATTAGTTCAATTATACCGTTTGTTTCATAATCCGCAATATCTTTAATAGACTGTACACCGTTTGCCATTGCGTAAGAGCGGAATTCTTTAATCATGTGAGTGTCGTTTATGTTGTCGCCAACGGTTATCATATCCTCATATTTACCGCCGACAAGTTCTAAATAATCGTAAAGACCTTTTGCCTTGTTCATAGTCGCGGATACAATATCAATACATCTGCCATTTTGTAACGGGTTTAATTTGTCGCCGAATTGTTCTTTAATAGCATTTGTCACCATAAGAGCCTCTTCTTCATCCTCTAAAATGGTGCTTATCTGGTTAAAATATTTTAAATCGGGTAAAGTTTTTCTTGTAAACTCATCGGGCAATCTGTCATTATCATTTTCATCAATTATGTAGCTTCTGTCACTTTGAATTGCAGCCCAGTCTGCACCCAGAGAAAAAATAAAATCTAAAATCGGTTTTAAAATATCTCCATCAACGCGGTCTTCTTTTAAAATTTTACCTTCTGTTGTTAAAATTACTGCACCATTACACGCGAGTAAAAAATCTAACTCTAACTTGTCCTTTTTATATATTCTTAAAAGGTCATCTGTTATTCTACCACTGACAATTCCGAACTTATTACCCTTTTCACGCCATTCTTTTATAGCGTTTCTTTTTTTATCATCAATTCCGCCATGGTTTAATGTACCATCGTAATCACTTGCAATTATTTTCATTTTTACACCTTTTCATTTACTGTTCTTATTAATTTCTTTATTATATCATAATCAAAATCTAAAAATGGTTGTTCTTTTAAATTTTTACCAGTTAGTTTTTTAAACCAGACTGCACCTGCTAAAAATCTGCCATAATCTTCAGAGAGATGAAAACTGTCGCGACAAAGTGACAAACCACCATTTTCATAATCAAATTCAGGAATATTTTCTCTCACGAACTGAACAACATCACCTGTCGGAATGATTTCTGCATCTATCAAATCACTTGCTTTTTTGCTTGATTCTTTAATGCGTAAATACATTTCTTTCTGATTACTGTTATAGTTTAAAAATCCTTCGTGAAGTGAGCCGATTTCATAACTCCAGATTTCGTGAAAATAAATTTTTGCAGTCGGTACTTTTTCTCTTATAACTGCCACCAAATCTGTTAAATACGGCAAGTAACTTTCAAAAATACCGCTGTATGCACTTGCCTGCTGAACTGTTATAACATCCCAATTTTGCATTAAAAGTGCTTCATTTATGCTGATTTTTCTTGTCGCTTCGCTTCCGTTGATTTCTAAATCATAAAATGCATTATTTTCTGTATAATTTGTCCAATGTGTTTCGAGTGAACAACCGCCGATAAAAAGGTTATAACACTCTAAACTAACACCATTCTGCTCCGCAATACTATGTAAATACTTATGAGAATCAGTTGAAAAACTATTTCCTATTGATAAAATTTTCATTCTATAACCACCATAGCGTGTATATCTACTTCTGGAACTGTGAATTTTACCGCTCCATTTATAAATTCAAATGGTATTTCTTCATTTTGTGGTTGAAGCGTTACTTTTCTCGGATTTTTGTTATATTTAACGGAACACTTCACATTATAAAGCGGAACTGTATCTTCAATTACTTCTGTATTTTCACCGCGGACAGTTGTATGAGCATATAAAAGGTGTAACATATTTCTCTGCTCTTTTTCCTGATAAGTGTATGTAACAACTGCTTTATCAGGAATGTTTACAGAAACAGTTTTGTCGTCACCGAGCATTTTTTCAAGAATTGCTTTAAAAAGTTCTTTAAAACAAAGGTGTCCGTGAATTGCATAAGCAGAAAAAATATCCCAACCAATATACGCGATATTTTTATTTATAACTGTACCTGGGAATGTTTCTTCAGGATTATTAGGTGCGTGTGCGTGGGAGCAGAAATGCTCACGTGTTCTGTTGAAATATGGATTTTGCATACTTGCAACAACTTCGCCACTATTAACTTCAAATTTATAAGAATTTGCACGCATTAAATATTCTGTAACACCATTTACAGTGTCATAATGCGGAATTAAATATGTTGGCGAAAATTCATTTTTTCCCAAGTATTCAGCACCGACATCAAGTACGAATTTGTCATTTTTAACTATTGCTTCACCACTTGCGATTACTTTACCACCATTATTTAAAAATGTTTTTACTTTTTCAATCATTTCTTCAGAAATACCTTTAACATCAGGTAAAACGAGCAATTTATATTTTGAAATATCCATTGTTTCATCAATGAAATTATATAAATAATTACCCTCTAAAAGCATTCTGTTAGCGCCTGTGTCTGCTTTTACATCGCGGTCACCTGTAATTGACTCTGCACTTAAAACTGCTATATCTGCCGTGTTTTTGGCATCTATTAACCAGGGTTCTTTTTCTTCTACCATTGAATACGCTTTACCAATTAAATTATATGTAGCCATATTCATTTCACCTGATGGGTGCATCTGGTCACCAACAGAACACCCTGCACCATTCATAATGCTTAACGCTGCTTCGTAAATTAAAGCATTAGGGTGTTTGAAACCGCCGAATTCACCCCAGGAGTGATGGAATTTACCTGTCATACCTAGAAATTCAACATCTTTGAGTGTTCGTGTATATGACGCTGAAAGTGGAAAATGATCGTAACCCCAACCACCTGTTGGCAAACTTTCAAGTTCGAGATGTGTATTTTTCTCAATATAGCGATAATCGCCTTTTGGAATATGTCCCTGATTCTGAAAAATAGTTGCAGTAGTGCTATGTTTTCTCACAGCATTTTCAGTAGCATCAAGATATTTATTGAAGACAATCTGCGAAAATTCTTCCCTGTCTTTTTCGTTTTCAATATTTAAACCGAGTGCTTTCATATCACTTTTGCATTTTTCACAGTAGCAGATTTTAGGTGCAATAATATCAAGGAATATACCGCAAGGGTTATATTTCACCATTACTTCTTCAATCTGCTTACATAAAACATTAAGATACCCTGTGTTAAAGCACAAAAGATGAAAATGCACTTCGTTTTCGTATTCCTTTTGTCTTTCTTTATCAGGGGACACAACCACATGCCACTCGGGGTGTCTTAAAAAATCTTTTTCATCAAACCCTGCAGAAATATAAACAGGTGCTTTGACATTTATTTCTTTACAGGCTTCAAGTTGTGCACCCAATAAATCAAATTTTAAAGTCGGATGCATTTCATTCGCTTCAGTCGGATGATAAGACCAACCGTGATGGCATTTTGAAAATACAGTACTAGAACCAATATGACCTGCCTTTAAAGCACGCTGAAACTGCTCTTTGCTGAACTTGTCACCAACCGGTACAAATTCACTTGTATGAAAATCAAGGTGTACTTGTCTTTTTCTTAACATAAAAACATCTCCGTTTTGTGTTGAATTTATCGATTTTATTATAGGATATACTCCGAGCATTTGCAACTGAATAATTATTTTATTATTGCTATGAAAAAAGTTTTGCGGTTATAACCCGAAAAAGTTTTAAAAAAACAGATTATAACTCGGTTTAACAGATAAAAGATAACACCCACCGCATTTCGCTACTCAATGATTTGGCATACGCCATAAATTGCGTAAACGCATAAATTGTTTCACATAAATTGATTTGCTGATATAATGCCATCAGGCAACCTTAGTTCCACAAAAAAAGCCAGTCCCGTAGGACTGGTCTTTTTATTGTGGTTAATCACCTAAAAGTCCATAGTATCTACCCATCCAGTAAGGAAGAAGGTAGATATATGGCATTGCGGTTCTCATACCGTTTGCACCTGATGTGCAAGGTAATGCCGCTGCTCTGTTTGCGTTTTTAGTATTGATGCTTACAAATTCTTCAACACCTGAATCGCAAACAAATTGGTTACCGTCATAGTTCATTAATACTCTTGAAGAATACTCAACCGGCTCTTTTAATTGTGGAGCACAACCCAATTCTTCAGGAGCATAATCTATTTCAATATCTTTTCTGTAACTGTTGTAAGTTGGCCACACAATGAGGTCAAGATTCATTTCTGAAAGTGATTTTGCCGCATTTTCAATATCACAAGGACGATTTGTAAGAGCACCATAAACTATATTGAAAAATGGTGAACGCTCAATTCTTTCATATTCGAAATGGTGAGTAAGCCCCATTTTGAAAATCTCTTTTTGTGCTTCACTGTCTGTATAAACAATAAGTGGGTAAATGTTTGTAAAATCGAGTTGGTCGTCAATGTGGGCTATGTGAGCATCTTCACATTTGTATTGCATACAGTTCATAGCATAGTGATGTTTAGAAATAAGCATATCAAATACTTTGTTGTATTTTTCATCACCTGTTACATGATATGTAGTTTTTAAGAATGAAAGAATTTCAAGAGAGTTTGTACCCTTTTCAAAATACCAACGGTCGTCATTATTAAGAAGGTCCGGCTCCCAGTTTGCCCATGTAGTAGGTACACCGTCAACATCGCAAAGGTGGAAGTTGTTTTCTATAATATGGTCTGTAATTTTCTTTACAACTTCTGCAATTTTCTTCTTTTCTTTTTTATCTGCCACTAAATCAAAATAAATACCATAAGCGAAGTAGTGACCTGTCATTTCGTCACTTGAAGTTTCACCTAACCATTCGCAGTCAGGGTTATCTTTGCAAACGTGCCATTCTTCTCTGTTACCAGTTCCAAAATACTCATCGTCTTTATATCTTGTCGCTCTTGCAGTAAAGCCAGATTTACCTGTAATTTCTGTGAGTTTAATCATTGCTTCAACTGCTCTTTTAGCATTTGCCTTTGCCTTTTCGTCACCGGTTGCAGCATAACGGAAACACTGACTTGCACAGTAAAGACCTGTGAAAAGTCCGTCATTATCAGAGTTAGGAAGCCAGCCTGATTCTAAATCACCATATTTTCTTAAAATTCTGTCAACATGGTAGCCTTCATTTCTTGTGTTGTACTTAACAGAAAACTCGTCAAAATACTTTGCCTTTTCTCCGAGTGTCATATATTGTGAAGTAATAACACTTATGCCTCTTGGAGTAACCGCCGCAATTGTACCGCTCTCTGAAACTGCAATTTTTGTAACAGTCGGGTGCATAAGCCATGCACCATAAGAGAAATAAGAAATTTTACCCTCAATAAGAGTTACAACGCCTGTATTTGTAGCAAAATATTTTTTGCCATCTTTTGCAAAATACATATCGTTAAAAGAACCACTTGGAATTGAGTAGAAATCGTCACCTTTAAACCAGTAATTTCTGCCATCGTAAATATTAAGACCATCATCTGTACCAACCCACAAATGACCGAGTGCATCTATTTTAAGGCAGTTAATTTTTCTTGACATAACCCCTGTATTTTCAGGAAGAAGTTCTGCCCAGTGGCGACGCTTACCTTTCATAGATAAAAGTCCTTCTACAGTTGAACCAACATAAACAGTTTCAGCATATTTTGCCTTGTTGTCAAGTGCCGCAAGTGTAACTACTTCTGACGGAAGGTCTACTATTTCTTTAAATTCACTACCATCTTTAAGGTAAAGTGTATCTTCAGTAATAAGCCAGAATGAGCCGTCAAGACCTATAGAAACATCTACAACAGAACTCTCGAATTCTGCCTGTTTCTTTGCTTTACCGTTTTTAATTTCTGCAAAAACTTTACCCTGTGAAGCGTAAAGTTTACCGTTCTGTGAAAATAATTTTTCTGCCTTAAATGAAAGTTTCTTTAAATTGCCTTCACTGTATTCAAAAGTGTTTTCAGTTGTAGCAATATAAAGTGTTTCACCTGAAAATGCAACAGAAGTAACACTACTACCATCAATTTCTGTAATGAATTTTTTGTCGTATTGCTTGAACTTGCCAAAATTAAGAGTATATTTTTCCATAACAACGCTCCTGAAATTTTTTATAAAAAGATTTAAACATAACTTAACCCCAATTAAAAGGTCTTTCAAAAAAGTTTATTTCTTCTTTTGGTGGAATTTTCTGAAAGCCTGAAACCTCATCAATTCCGTGTGCCAATAAATCGTCATAAAGGTCTTCTATGCGTTTATGTCTTACAACATTTAAAATTGAATATTTACCTAAAAACTGATTTGCTTTAAAATATTCCCAACTCAAAGAAGCAGTTTCAACATTGAAAAGTTGCTCTTCGGTAATATCGGCAGTCAAAGCCTTTTCCCACAATTCATCGAGTTCTTCTACCTTGCCTAATGGATAAAACCCTGCCTGATAATGCCAATCAAAATCAAATGCATGAGCAGAAGCTCTTGTCTGTGCAGTCTGAATATCTAAAATTTCTTTTATATATGGTGCGGCTTCTTCTCCATAATAAGCCTTTATAAAATCCATCATATGATATTCAACATCGCAATTTACATCCCACTGTAATTTACAGAGGAGATAGTCTCGCAATTCATTGAATGCCGCAATATGATTATCTCCACAGTTATAAATATAACCTGTTATACCAATGTCGTGCATATATTGCATTGTGCTCTGCATAGTTTCAAAGTTAGAGAAAAACTGTGCTGTATTTATAAAGTTAATTGTGTAATCGTAAATATATGTAGTATCTGCAACCTTTACCCAGTTTTTAAAATCTTCTGCAATTACAGGCTCATTATCGCCAAAAAGATTATAAAATGTTTCGTTACCATCCTGCGCACCACATTCTGTTAAAGGGTGACTTCTGCAAGCCTTGTGAAGTCCGCAGAGTACAGGTGCAACATTTTTATTGCATTTAAGACTTAAATCTGTTGGTGGTTTATCTGTTTCGTTATAAGCATAAAAAGTGAACATAAAGTCAGGGAATTCATCATCAAGTGCATCTGCAAATGCATTTGTGAAAAGAATGGTAGGAGCTGAAACGCTACCATATTTTTCATAAAGAGCTTCACAATTTTCACATCGACAATAGTTTGTATTGTCTTTCTGACCTATGTGAATATATTTTGCATTTGTTTCGTTTTCGAGAATTGCTTTACGGGCATTTTTAACCGCAACTTCTAACACTTCAGGGTTAGACAGACACACATGGTCACGAGTTTTTGTGCCCTCAGCTGTAGTAGCAAAATAGTCAGGATGTTCTGTTATAAGGTCGTCAGGAACTAATTTATCTAAAGTAACATCCCATAAAACATAGGTTAAAGCACCACCGTAGTCAGTTGCTTCTTCCCAGAAAGAAACATTCATTTTAGTCCTTGCTCTGTAAGCATCGTTTGTACCGATAGCATCGTTACGGCGAATTATGAAAGAAGGCTCAACTAAACGATTGATTTTTGCATCAATTATAATATCTTTATTTTCAGGTACAACTTCAAGTGTAGGTGTAAACCATCTTACACCAAGATGTTCTTCTAAAAATGTGTAGACACCATAAAGGGTGCCTCGGCTTTCAGCGCCTGAAATTAATAATTTATCGCCATTTGAATATATCAAAAATCCGTCTTTTTTAATATTTTTACGGTCGATTTCTATAATACCATTTTCAATTTCAGTTTCACCGATAATTATTGCCTTTTGCTCTGATTTGTAGTTGCTTTCTGTAATAATACTTAGCTTTGCACCGCTTATTTTTTCAATATAACTCTGCATTTCTTTTGATGCAGTAATTATTGTAGCATCAGGATTATCATTTGTCACAATAACAAAATCACTCTTTCCGTTTTCTACAATAGCCATAGGCGAAGTAACTTCTTGCGGAACATATTTTGCGTTACTGTAATTTGCAACATTTTCAACAGGACGAAGCCCTGTTATACAAAGAATAACCTCCACAAATGCAACAAAAGCTTTAAAAAATTCTTGCATAATATTCACTCCTTAGTTTATAGGTTATTTTTTAACCAATTTTTAATTTCTACTAAAGGTTCAGTTGTATCAAGCCAATAATCAGGTTCAAACCCCTTGCCTTCTTCAAACATATCAAAAAATGCAACATTCGGCAAAAATATTGCCATATAAGTTTTGGGCAGAATACATACCCACAAATTAGTAAAGCAATTGCAACCGTTTGTATTTGTCCCTACCCTGATTACATTTTTTAGTGACCATGTAAAATTAATTGTTTCTTCTGCAGATGATGCACAATAATAATCAGTTAAAACTATCATTTTTCCGTTATACTCTGCTTTTTGTAAATCTATATCTTTTTTGTTATGTATAATCCATTTTTTTGCATTACATTTAACCGATTTTTTATGATACGGTGTTATAAGCTCGGCATAACTATAAGGCTCTTCTTCACAATAACCATTAAGTTCTTCGAAAAATTTTGCTGAATATAGCGAATTACCACCACCATTATGATGCATATCAAGAATTATTATCTTACTGTTTTTTAAATTTTTTCCTAATATCGCCGCGTTTTCCGGTATTGTTTTATCAGAGGTTGAATTAAATGTATTACTCCTGATAATATCAATTCCATCCTCTTTATAATGAGAAAAAACTATATCCTGATTTTCTCTTTCTGCAACTCTGCAAAGATGTATCTTTGCAATAACTGGCTCACCATTACAAACAATTTCCATACTCTCGCGTTTTTCCCAGGAACGCACACCAACAAAAAAGCGCCTTTTTTTATTTCGCGGTAATGTTTCAAACATACATCCAGTATCTTTAATTATGTCACCCACTTTTACATTTTCACATTCAGATGAAATTACGCAATATTCTTCAGCGTTTTTTTCAACTATTATATCCGTAAAATATGGTAAATAATTTCTTCGGGTTGGTAATCTTACAGGGTTATCTTTATCCATAGGCAACCTGAAATGAAAATGATTGTCAACAAATCTATTTTTAAATACTTCTGTATATTTTTCACACAAATCTTTTGTTGTAAGTTTTTCTGATGAATTGATATAATCTTCTATTATTTTATAAATCTCTTCAAAATCCACTCCGGATTTTTCATGAACAGGTTTACCACAATAAAGATTATCAATTGCAAATTTAAACGCTTCAAAATCAATTAATGCATTTTTCTTTGAAATCACTTTATTTTTTCCGTGTAGTTTAAATCTTAATGAATGCTTACTCCAATCACACGCTTGAAAAAAACATACTTTTTTATGTTTGGGAAAATCTATCGGTAAATTCAAACTTTTATAAATATTATTTGACATATTTTTTTCCCAACTTTCTTATTTTTTTGCTTATAGATGAAGCAAGTAGAATTTTTAAAATATCGGGAATTATAAATGGCAAAACACATATTGTAAAAGCACTTATGAAACTTATAGTGTCACCATTTTTAACAAAGAACAAAACATACCAGAGCGTGCCTGAAATATAGCAGACAATAAGCCCCGAAAACGAAGCAATTAAATTTATTATTTCACCTGACTTTTTATTAAAAACAAAAGTAATCAACCAAAATGCAAGGGCAGAAAATATAAAACCGATAATATAACCACCAGTAACATTTAAGAGTGCACCAATTCCACCATTGAAGCCTGAAAAAACAGGCAGACCCACAACTCCTAAAAATATATAAACTAAAATAGAAATAATTCCTTTTTTTGCACCAAGAATGTTAAGACACAAAAATATAGCAAAAGTCTGCAAAGTAAAAGGAACTATGGCTGGAATAGTAACAAGTGAACAAATAACAATAATTGCGCTGAAAAGAGCAATCAGACTTATATCTTTTGCCTTTTTGTTACTCACTCCCCCACCACCTTTTAACATTTATTATTTTTTATTATAATAAATATTACATAAATTTACAATATTCAATTGACGATAAAATTTTATTGTGTTAAAATGTATGACGAATTCGTTAATTACGCATTCCGAATTACGAATTCCGCATTAAATCTGCAGGGGTGGCGGAATTGGCAGACGCGTTAGATTCAGATTCTAATGGTAGCAATACCTTGTGGGTTCAAGTCCCATTCTCTGCACCACGACTTTGATAGAAATATCAAGGTCGTTTTTGTTTATCTTAACTTAGAACAAAAAACTCTGGGGCTTGAACCCACCCTCACCGAGATAATAGAGAATAACGAATAGATAATGAACATTTGTATTAAATGTGCTTTCTACTATTCTCTATTATCTTTTATTTATTCTCTATCATCTATTTTTTAAAAAGATTTTACATTAAAAATTCAGAGTGAGTTTTCATTTTTAGAAAACCCACTCGTTTATTATTTTTCTTTATTCTTATTTAACAAAGGAATTGCTATCTTGCGATTGAAAAAGTCTATTAACGGTCCCATAAAGAATGCGGTCAGAATTGTACCGACACCGATAAATGCTGGAATATCTTTTATAGCACCTTTGCCGAGAATGAAAAGCACTGCACCTAAAATAACACAAACTAAATCGGTTGCAATTCTTATATATTTGAATTTGCCTAATTTCCATTTGTTTGTGAGAATTAAAGCAATTGCATCATAGGTAGAAACACCGAGGTCTGCAGTCATATAAAGTGACGAAGCAAAGCATAAAACCACAAAACCGAAAATGAAACATACAATTCTTACTATCATAGTGGCTTCTGGGAAAATTGTAAGTAATGTGTTATGAGAAAAATCCACAACATAACCTAATAAAAACAAATTCACCATTGTAGCAATATTTATGTAGTGTTTATCGAAAACGAGTGCAAAAAGTAAAAGACAAGCGTTTACAATTACATAAAGTGTTCCGAAATCAATAGGAATTAACTTTTCCATACCACTCATAAAAGACTGGAACGGATCAACACCAAATGCGGCAAGTTTAAAAAATCCAACGCTTATACCGCCAACAATAACACCAAGAACAGACATTAAAATTCGTTTTGTTTTCATATTAAAGCTCCTTTTGAGAGTTATTTTTGAAATAACAGAGAGAGTATATATCCAAAATAATGTAATGTCAATAATTTTTAAAATTCTCAATGTAACTCTTTATATGTTTTATTTGCCGATTGGTAACGCAGTGCTTCATTGTGTAACATTTCATTTATGCGTAGTATAAGTAGTATAATTTCATTTTTGGGTTCGTAATGTGAATGAAGTTCAAATGATTTTCACTTATTCACTATTCACTATTACTTCTTACCTGCACCAAAAATCGACAAGTTTAGTGAAGAGTGAATAATTAAAAGTGAAAAAGTAAAAATCGACATCCTTCCTTCGAAGAATGTCGATTTTTGGTGCGAGAGACGGGACTTGAACCCGTACGGGATTACCACACGCCCCTCAAACGTGCGCGTCTGCCGATTCCGCCACTCTCGCAAGTGCTTAAATAATATAACACCAATTTCTTCATTTGTCAACATATTTTTTGAAATTTTTTATAAAATTATTTTCTTAACGGGACTTGAACCCGTCTCTCACCCGTTTTGTTTTCAGTTACAACAAAAATATTATATTTCCTATTGACAAAACATTCCTACAAGTGTAAGATGAAATTGTACTACAGTTGTAGTAAACTCAGAGTAGTAAAGCATATCATCTCTAAGGAGGAGTTATTATGAAATTATCTGAAGCTGAATGGTCTGTAATGGAGGTTCTCTGGCAGGGAGAAACTTTTGCTCTTAAAAGCATTGCAACCACGCTTAATGAACTTAATGGATGGAGCAAAAATACTGTTTTTACATATCTTAACCGAATGGAAGCAAAAGGTCTTGTAAAGATTGACCGTAGTAGCAAAACACCATATTCTGCTGCTGTAAGTCGTGAAAAATGTGCAAAAAACGAGAGAGATGAGCTTTTAAGCAAAGTGTATTCTGGCGCTACATCTGACCTTATTGCTGCTTTTCTTAAAGAATCCCCTATTTCAAAACAAGAAGTTGAAAGATTAAAAAAACTACTTGACGAAATGGAGGTATAACCATGGTAAATATATGGGAATTTCTTCTTCAGACCATTTCTGTAAGTCTTGTAGCAGGTCTTATACTTATAGTCAAAAATATTTTTAAGGATAAGCTTACCCCTCGTTGGCAATACGGAATATGGATTTTATTAATTCTCAGAATTTTTATACCTGTTAAAGCAAATAAATTTGTGCTGTTGCCTTTTGGGATTTATCTTGAAATGCTGAAAAACTACATCGAAAATTTTCTTAGCTCGGCTTATACTCGCCCACTTATAACAACCGAACCCTCAGGCGTTATTCCTTATATCAGTTCCCTACCAGAAAGCATCACAGATATTTTATTTATAATTTACATTTCAGGTATTATTGCTTTTTTGTGCTTTTATTTATTTTCTTATATAAAACTTCGCCTGATTCTGAAAAAAGGTGACGATATTTCAGCAGAAAAAAGGCTTGAATTACAACACATTCTTTCTGAAAACAAGATTAAAAACATTAAAATTATATCTGTTAAAGGGATTAACAGTGCATTTATATGTGGCATTTTTTCACCCGTTCTTGTTTTACCATCTGAGAGAGAAACTGATGAAAAAATCCTGTTGCACGAAATGATGCATCTTAAACATCTTGATTCTCTTCAGAATATATTATGGTGTTTTCTTCGTTGCTTACATTGGTGCAACCCATTTATGCATTATATTTTTAACATCGTAGGCAACGATATGGAAATGCTTTGCGATCAGAGAGTTCTTGAAAAGCTTGAGGGCGAAGAACGCAGAGATTATGGTGTTCTTCTGCTCAATGAGGTTAACAAAAAATATGCCCGTATGCCGGGAACAACCTCAGTTTCTAATGGTGGTAAAAATATCTCCAGAAGAATTGAAGCAATTGTAAGATTTAAAAAATACCCTAAAGGTATGGCTCTTGTAAGTGTTTGCATTGCTATTATACTTTCTTTACCCTGTCTGTTTGTGAGCGCAGGCTTTTCTTCTAATAGCAATATATATATCCCGCAAAATGAATATGAATTTCAAAAGGCTTTAGCCCACACCAAAATAAACAGATGTGCTACCATTGCGGGTGCAATTGACACCTATGCAAAAGCTCTGGTAGATCATAACGGTATAATACTTCTTACAGCTTCTCCCGTAGAAAAGCATCAAGAAATAATAAATAATCTTTACGGGTTTCATTTTATAGATAACAATATAGATTTTTATGCAACCGAAGGTCGTCCTTTCTCTGTATTCAACCTTACAAAAACCGATAATGAAAAATATTCTGCTGTTCTCGTTTTCAGCATATATGAAGAAGATGTTGAAAGTTATTCAAAGGAAGAAGAGTATGGCTTTGGTGATACTCTTTTTGTACCAATTGAAATATTCAAAGAAAATAACTTTTGGGTAGTAAGAGAAACTGGTGAACGAAAAAAATCAAAAAGTTATCTTGATGCAGCTCCTTTAGTACAGATTAACTGTTTAGAAGAGGATGCACCCATACTTTTTGAAGATACTATGCAAGGTGAAAATGGTACTCTTTCAGTTAAAACCTCATCTGTTTACACAATAGCTTATGATTCCGAAGACTCTCAGAATACAACATCCCTTCCAAATGGTACAAATTATAATAACAACATAAACCTCAACAGAGATTTCAGCGGTTGCCTTATTGAAACAAACTATATCTACACTTATGAGGGTGACGATTACAAAGAAGTCTCGCATGTATCTATGGAGTACACTGCAGATACTGATAAAGAATTTGAAGCAGAAGGAGGCTCTTTTCTTGATTTTTCCAGCAGTTCCACTGATGGTAGCGGTAAAAGAAGCTACAGTGTAAATAGCAACAGAGAATGGGACAGAACCATTCAGAACAACGACACAAACAGTAATTATGATTATAAAAAACTTATGGAGGGTTACAATTCAACCCGCAAGCTTGCAGTTTATGTTGATGGTAAACTTGTAGATACATTTACTGTGGAGGTAAACACAAATGGAAATTAAAACTCTTTCTTCTGCAATTAAAAAAGTCGCTATAAGTTATATACTTATATATTTGCATATAAATATTTCGGCAATTGACATACTACCCGATTGGCTTGGATATTTTCTTATAGTTTCGGTATTACCTGTACTTTCTCAAAAAGAAAAGTCAGCACAATTGCTCAAACCATTCGGCATTGCTATAGGCGTCTGGAATATATTTGAATGGGTACTGAAAATCGCAGGTGCTGAATGGAATTTAACCATTATAAGTATTGTATTTAGCATCATTACAATTTATTTTCATTTTCAGCTTATCACAAATATTGCTACTCTTGATATTGAAGAGTCAAAAAGAAAAAGACTACTTAATTTAAGAACCGCAACTGTTATACTCCATACGGTATTAGATTTTTCACTTTTTATACCAACCGCTATCGATGTTGATAATGAAATTTATTCCTTCATTCTGATGTTCTTATTAATTTCTCAGCTTATTATCTGTTTCTGGATATCAGGTGAACTTTTCATAATTTCAAAAAGTATGAGAGAAAAAGAAAGTAAATTGGAAGAATATGATGAAATAGAAAGCGATACAGAATAATTATCTCTGTTTCATTTCTGCAACCGCTGGTTGCGCAATTTCCAACTAAACTTTATTGAAAACAAACCCCTTGTGTGATATATTTTTTGTAGCAAATAAAGCAAAGTATATTACACAAGGGGGATTTTTATGAAACTATATGAAAAAATAACTTTATACAGAAAAAAGAACGGGCTTTCACAAGAAGAACTGGCAGAAAAAATAGGAGTTTCAAGACAAGCAGTAAGTAAATGGGAAACAGGCGATGCACTTCCCGAAATTACAAAACTAAAAGCACTTGCAGAAACTTTTAATGTAACAGTAGATTTTCTTTTAGATGAAGAAAAAACCGAATTTTTAAAACAAAGCGAACAACCAAGTGTTACTGTGCTTGACAAGTACGCCGACAAAATTGACAATTGTGTTGATAATATTTCAAATAAATCGGGTACATTCTTTAAAAAATATGGTTGGATTTCGGGTATTCTTTTAATAATTTTAGGTGTTTACAGAATTCTCGCCTGTATTTTTTCTATTGCACCTATTTTTCAATTCACTTTTATTGACACTTCAATGGTAACAGGTTTTGCAATAATCGCGTCTGTTTTTCAGATTCTTGTCGGTGTAGCTTTCATTGTTGGTGGAATAGTCATTATTAAAAAATTTAAACCAAAAAAGAATTGATTTTCAACTCCTTTTAATATTTCCTTATTTTCTGCTAACACTAATAATACTAAAGGAATTATCCGAACCATGTTTTTTATAGACGGATTTCCGTTCACTCTTCGTTAAAATACTCGCAAATCCGTAAAGGAGTCGCTCCGTTTTTGCCTTGATTGACCATAAATCCGTTCTATAAAAAATCTTCGACCTATAAAGCGAAAGATTTTTATTGGTTTTTGGTGTTGAGGGCGAAGAAAGGCTGACGCCTTGCAAGACCGAAACGCCGAAAAGACTTGAAAATACTCGCTTTTAGGCAGCTTCGGATAACTCATTTCAGCCTAAAGGAGTGTTATTATGTTCAAGCACGAAAAACAGCTTTTTCATCCCGTTGAAATTGAAAGACCAAACCCACAATATGCGGCTCTTTTACAAGAGCAACTGGGCGGTGCAAATGGTGAACTTAAAGCCGCAATGCAATATATGTCACAAAGTTTCAGAATTAAAGACCCTGAAATAAAAGATTTATTTTTAGACATTGCCGCTGAAGAATTGGGCCACATGGAAATGATTGCCCAGACTATTAACCTTTTGAACGGTCACGATGTTGACGCTTCAAAAGTACCTGCTGGTGAAATTCAGACACATGTTCTTTTAGGTCTTAACCCAGGTTTAATAAATGCTTCGGGCTACTCCTGGACCGGTGACTATGTTTCTGTAACAGGTGACCTTTGTGCAGATTTACTTTCTAACATTGCATCTGAACAACGTGCAAAAGTCGTTTATGAATATCTTTACAGACAAATTGATGACAAAAAGGTTAAAGAGACAATCGATTTTCTCTTAAACAGAGAAGAAGCACACAACGCAATGTTCCGCGAAGCCTTCAATAAAGTTCAGAACAGCGGTTCAAATCAGGATTTCGGAACTACTAAAGCTGCTAAAATGTACTTCAGTATGTCAGAGCCTTCCCCTAAAGACAGTAACTTTGAAGAATTCAAAAGTTCCCCACCATCATTTAACTAAACATTATTCCCGTGAGCATTTTGATTAGTGCTCACGGGGAATTTTTGCATTTCACAAATTTTTGCTGATATTTTTATATAATATACTTAATTGATTAGTTCTATTTTCTGTTGTATAATTATTTATATTTGTTACAGGAGTGATTTTATGGATTCTGAAAAACTTTACATTTTAACTTATGACCATGGTGGATATGTTTTATGGAAAGAAGAAGTAAAGCCTCGCCTTTTAAAAATTTTTGACTGGCTCGAGAAATATCCGAAATTAAGAATTGGTCTTGACTATGAATCTTTCACCTTTGACGAATTCTCAAAATGCGACAAAGAGGTTGTTGAATTAACTCAACAATTATTGGAAAAATATCCTGACAGAGTTGGTCTTGGTGCTACTACTTACGGTCAACCATTGTCACTTACAATAAATGACGAGTCAAATGCCCGTCAACTTTCTTATGCAGTAAAAACTAACTTGCAATACTTTAATAAAACCCCCAATGTTTACTCTATCTCTGAATTCGCGTTAAACAACCAGACACCTCAGCTTATTTCACTTTGTGGCTACAAAGCGGCACTTTTACGCTCTCATGTTATGGGATACGGCTACCCTAAAACTTACGACAGCTCCTGGGGTAAATGGATTGGTAAAGATGGTACAGAAATACCGGCAGTACCTACTTATGACAAGCAAGGCAGAGGCTATAACTGTACAACTGTTGACAACTGGATTTTGTCACGATGGCCAATTGATTCTGATCTTTATTCTCTTGAAGATTTTAAAGAAATGTTCAAAAAATACTCTCCTCTTTTAGCATCAAGATATGATGATTTAACTCAACCTATTGAAGAGATTACTGCAGAAATTGAAAAACACGATGATTATGAATATGTGCTTCTTGAAGATATTCCATCTATTTATGGTGAACCCAAGGACGAATACCGAACTACTGACAACGATTTTCACGTGCAGATGCCTTGGGGTTATTGCGGTAACGAAATATTTAATGGTTGCCGTCAGGGTGAAGTAAACGCAGTAGAAGCAGAAAGACTTAACGCTCTTTCTGTTATGCTCGGAGGTAAATCTTTTGAAGAAAAGAGTGAAGAAGCGTGGAAATACATACTCGCGGCAGAACACCACGATGTTACAATTTGTGGACTTTTAGACCTTTCGCGCAGATTTATTCCTACTTCTTTAAATGCTTCACAATATGTAAAAAATAATTCGCTCGAATTTATAAAGGAAAAATTTGCAGATAAAAATAATGATTCTATTGTTGTTATAAACCATCATTCTTTTAATATTGATGAATGGTTAGAAATTCCAACAAAAAAAGATGTTGTCGCATTTGATGGCGACAAAGAGCTTGAATGCGAAATAATCGAGAAAAATGGCAAAAAAACGCTCAGAGTTCGTACAAAACTCGCACCACTCAGTGTTAAGCGTTTTATTTTAAAAGAATCAGCAAAAAAATCAACTGAACAATTCTTCTTTAACAAAGAAACAGGTAAACTCACCACTCCTTGCTACAAAATTAAATTAACCGAAAATGGTATTGCATATATAAAAGATGTAAAAACAGAAAAAATCATTTGTGGTAATAATACAGGTGAACTTTTCACTGGTAATATAAATGGTGTTGATTCTGTTTCAAAAGGCGAATGGAAAGTTGAAGTTCACAAAAACAGTGCTACTGCAACGCAAAAGGGTGAAATTGGCGGTATTCCGTTTGAATTCACAATGAAACTCGTTGGTAATTCTAAGAGAATCGACTGTAAATCACGCTTTACAATGAACAATGAACTTGTCGGCAGAACTGATGTAACACAAGGCAGACCTGTTCCTTTTACTCTTAACGGTCACCACCACGAAGACAAACTTTGTCTTTCACTTAATGTAAATTTAAGTAATGACCGTAAAATGTTCAGAGATTTACCTTACTCTATTTCTGAATGGAATGGCGCTTTAAGAAAAACAGAAAAATACTGGTATCCGAACGATGATATTCTTATTGATGTTGAAGTTTCACCTGAAGAATCATTCAGCAATACTACATATTTCCATGGCATTTACTGGCTTTGCCTTCGTGACAATGAAAATGGTCTTGCGGTATTCAACAAAGGTTGTATGGGTGCAGCACTTAACGGCAATCACCTTTTAATTCCGCTTATTTATTCAAATGAATATATGTGTGGTACAAGAATTATAGAAGGTGTTTTTGAGAACGAATTTGCAATTATGCCATTTTCTTCAGAAATGTCAAATGTTGACTTACACAAAGCAGCTCTTTGCTATGTTCAGCCACCTGTTGCAGTTACTGCACCAAAAGGTAATGGCAAATTAAGTAATGTTTCATTTATTGAACTTAAAGAAATTTCAGAAGAAATTATTTTAACTGCTCTTTACCCTGAAAACGACTATATTTTAGCAAGATTCTGTAACTATTCTGATAACAATTCTGAAGTTGAAGTAAGTTCACCTTTCGGTAAGATTGTTGCAGAAACAGACTTGCTTGGAAATGATTTAAAATCTGTTACAGATGGTAAATTAGAATTCCATCCTTGGGAAATAAAAACTATAAAACTCAAAAAGGAATAATATTATGTCAGACACAAAACCAATTATTGAGCTTGAGCTTTATATAATCCGTCACGGGCAAAGCAACGGAAATATCAAAAGAGATACAGAGGGGCTCTCTCACGAAGAATTACACGACCCTCGCCTTACTGAGCTTGGCAAAAATCAAGCAATACTTTGTGGTGAAAGATTTAAAAATCTAGAATTTGACGCGGTATATTCGAGTGCACTATTAAGGGCAGTAGAAACTGCAACTGAAATTATAAAAAAACAACCGACTGAAAAACGTTTAAAAGTTTTGCCATATTTAACAGAAGCTGGTATTTCGCCTGAATATAGTCACTCATCATTTACTGAAATAAATAAAATAAACAAAAATGCTTATCTGGCAGAAGACATTGACCCCACAAAATCACTTTTTTATTATAACAAAACGAGTGATGAGGCAGATTTATTTGAGAGAGCAGAAAAAGCACTTGAATATATAAAAACTCACCAGCACGAAGGCGAAAAAATCGCAATTGTAAGTCACGCGGCATTTATAACTTATTTAGTATTTTCTTTAATGGGTTACAAAGAGGCTTGTCCTCTGTTTGATTTAGATTTCAAAAACACAGGCGTTACAAAGGTTACTATTTATAAAAAAGGCACTAATAAATTTGGTGATATTGTTTTTGAATTTATAAATGACACATCACACTTATTCAAGGGAGGGTTCTGATTATGAAAAAACGCTTAATTTCACTTCTTATTGCACCAATTTTACTTGGGTGTATTGGTACTCCTGCTTACGCTTCCGGCACAAAAGCAACTCTTTACGATATGTATTCAGATAATATGCTTTTCCAGCAAAATGCAATATCTAAAATTTCGGGTACTGCTACTAACGGAAGTAAAATTGAAATTGAAATTTATAACAGCAAAAACGAAAAACTTTTAACTGCCTCCGCAAAGGCTGAAAACAACAACTTTTCTGTTGAATTCTTAGCCCCAAAAGGAAGTTTTGAAAGTTATTTAATTATAGTTAAGGAAAATGGCAAGAAATTTAAAACTCTTAAAAATGTGCTCTTTGGTGAATTATGGATTGCAAGTGGTCAGAGTAATATGCACTATCCTTTAGGTCAGGAAGAAACTATAAGAACTATAAATAATTTTAAGGCGTCACCGTATATCCGTTCAATGATTATGCCAACCTATGATGCTACAATTGATGGTAAAAGTTATTACGAAACTCTCCCCTACGCTCCGCAAAAGGATGTAAAAGGCGCTTCGTGGATAACAGGTGATAGCGAAAATGTAGCTGGTATGTCTGCTGTTGGTTACTTTTTTGCAAACAAAATGCTTAATGAATTAAATGTGCCTATTGGTATTATTAATGCACCATTAGGTGGCACACCTATTGCAACTTGGCTTTCAAGAGAAGCAATAGATGGAAATGATAAAATTAAAAATACACTTACAGAAACCGGATTTTATATAGATAAAGCCTCTTGGGGTGCTACACAGGATATTTACCGTGATTTAACACTTAACTATAACCTGAGAATTGCGCCACTTAATAATTTCAGTGTTTCAGGTTTAATCTGGTATCAGGGTGAATCTGACATAATGCTCAGTCTGGATTCTGAATTTTATTTTGCTTCTTTAGATGCTCTTCAAAGAACCTACAGTAAACTTTTCGGATTCAAAGATGAACTTATGCCAATTGTTTATACACAGTTAGCTCCTTATATCTATGCAGATGGTGCTCCGGATTTAACCGAAAGAAATATAGGTTTTACAGAATTTCAGGAAAAAGACCCTACAAGCAGAGCAGTAGTCGCTTCCTATGATATAACCCCGACTTTTTTCGCTGAGGTGGGTTGTATTCATCCTGAACCTAAAAAAGATATTGGCGAAAGAATGGGTATAGCGGCTTTGGGACTTGTTTACGGTAAGCAAAAGCCTTACACTCTTTCGTACATAGACACAACTGAAATTAAAGGTGACACAGTTTATGTAACACTTAAAAATGTCGGTGACGGACTTTTATGTGATGGTAAAAATCTTTTTGGCTTTGCTATTTGTGACAAAACCGGAGTTTTCGTTGAAGCAGAAGCAAAAATTGTAAATAAAAATACCGTTGCGGTATTCAGCGACCTTGTTAAGTCTCCGGTAGCTGTTTCATACGCTTACAGTGTAACATCAGAAACAGCAAATCTTTATTCAAGTGAAAATGGTAAAAAACTTTTACCTGTTTCTCCGTTTGTTACCGATAAAAGCTACTCAACTAAATATTGGAAAGAAGCCGCTTGGACTAACTGCGACAGTGAAACTGTGTGGCATAATGACAGTGATTTATTTTCAGGATTTTATGATTCCTGGGCAAGTGAAAATGCCGAGATTTCTTTTTCTAAAGAAAGCGCATTTTCAGGTGAAAACGGACTGACTATAAAATCACAAAATGAAGAGTTTTCCGTAAAACCGCTTTTAACATACGAGGAAGAGAAAAAAGAAGTAAACTTTAAAGATGTAGAAACCAATTACAGTAACTACGGAATTATTAGTTTTTATGTAAAAAACAATGGGGATGAAGAATTTACTTTTGAAGGTGTTAACTTTATTAAAAACTCTTTTATAAGTTACACTCCTCAGATTCTTGACACAAAAGATAATGATTTTAAAATCCCTGCTGATAATAAGTGGCACAAAGTAACTCTTGATTTAACAAAACTCAATTTACGCGGGAATGAATGTGGCATTGTTTACGGTAATGAAAAATTAGACGAAATTAAAAATATCGAATTCTGCTTTACAGGAAATCGTGATTCAGAACTTTCTCTTGACCATATACGCTTTGCACCGGCTGAAACTTCTGATGATGTAAAGTTCATAGCAGATGAAACCAGTGCGGATACATTTTTACAAAAAGTTTCTGCAAAATTTGTAAATCTTATAGGTAGTATAATAAACTAAAAAATAAAACCCGAAAAAGAAATTTGAACTTCTTTTTCGGATTTTATTTTATTGCGTTTTTCTGTATCTTAAAATACCTATAACTGATGAAATGATTCCTGCTATTTGTGCAAAAATTGAAGTTGAGAATGGTGAAATAAAATAGATTACCCACGCAGACATATTACCGAGTAAGATATATCTTATTCTCTGCGGATTTTTCTGGAACATTGCAATCATATAAAATACAGCCGCAATTATAGGTAATATTTCTTTTGGACCGGTTAAACCAACCAAACCACCACCAATATAAAGCACAAAAAAGATTATTTTTTCTATAACTGGAACCTCTGTCCCCTTTTTGTCGTGAATATGTGAAACTATTATTTGCACAATAGCAATTAAACAAATTATTACACCTGAATTAAATTCGTTTTTTATAAATAAAACATTTATTGCAACTGCCGCATTTGATATTATATTTACAAAAAGCATGTGTGTTTTGTTTTTCAACTGAAACATCAGAATAGTCATAGCAATTGCTAAAATTCCGAGTCCCTGGCCTATGTAATATGTCATTTCTGTTTCTTCTTTCTTTATTTTCAATGAATAGAATAATACCACATAAGTTTTATTTATTCAACAGTTAAATTTAAAAAGATAGATTTACTTTTATAAAACGCCTCTCTTCGAAGAGAGGCGAGACCATCACGTTAAATTTTTATTCTGTTTAAAGTTTATTGCAAATTAAAAATGATAGGATGTTGTCATTTATATAGCACTTGCAACTATTCTTCCAACGGGCTCAAATTCAACTCACCATCTGCAATCATAAACTGCGGAAATTCTTCGAACATATCAATATGCGGTTGAACATCACTTTCTAAAAGTGTGAATGTAAATACGCTGAATTCTGTATTATAATCTGCCGCAACATGTGGAGCATCTTTAACAAACCATGTATTATCTGGGAAAAGTGCCGGTGTTGCATCAATTACATAATCAGGTGAGAGATATTTTTTATTTGCCGCCAACATCTGCTCACCAGAAAG
>CALAEU010000250.1 GCA_937891215.1 uncultured Clostridia bacterium | reverse complement strand
CTTTTTGAGCCATGTTTTGCACCTCCAAAATTCGTGGTATGGCGGAACAAGAAGCTCGCCTTGCTCCTCCCACACGCGACAAATACTGTCGCATATAACAGCGTTAAATAACGCTTGTTACCAATTTACTAGCAGTATTATTCTACTGCGCTCTGCACTTGATTAAGTTCAAACTCAACAAGTGTTTCTCTACCGAACATAGAAATAGTAACGCGAACCATATTCTTTTCGGTATCAATTGCTTCAACTACACCTGAGAAGCCTTCGAAAGGACCATCAGTAACTGTAACCATATCGCCGATGTCGTAAGTAACCTCAACGATTTTGTTTTCAATACCAAGTTTTTCAACTTCAGCATCTGTAAGTGGTACAGGTTTACTTTCAGGACCAACAAAGCCTGTTACTCCACGAGTGTATCTGATAGCGTGCCAGGTTTCATTAGGAACCTGTGGTTGGTTATCATCATCGTATTCAACCGCAAGTTTAACAACAACATAACTTGGGAATACCATTCTCTCAACTTCGACTGTTTTGTCATCTTTAACTTCAACAACCTTTTCGAGAGGAATGCAAACATCAAGAATCTTGTCTTGCATTTTACGGTTTTCAACAATTTTTGCGATATTACCTGCTACCTTATTTTCGTAGCCTGAATAAGTATGAATTACATACCATCTTGCATCGCCAGCCATAATGCACCTCCGAATAAAACCTAAGATTAGTTTTCAGCAGTTGTATCTTCTTCTGTTTCGTCTTCAGAATGATCGTGATCATGTTCATCTGTTTCGTCAGAAGCATCTTCTGTTACAACTTCAGTAGTAACCTTGTTTGCTGCACTGTTAAGGGCACCAATGCCACCTGAAACAGCAAAGTCGATTATCCAGACAACTGCACCGAGAACGAGAATTGATGCAAGTACAATACCTGTACTTTTTACAATCATTTTTGGACCCGGCCAAACAATCTTCTTTGTTTCACCCCTGAGGTCTTTAAAGAAACGAGCGATTCCTTTACCGACATTTTTAGGACTGAATTTAGAAGGAGCTTTTTTAGCTTTCTTCTCAGTCTTTTTTGCCTTTTTAGTGGCAACCTCGGCATCTGTTACTTTTTTCTCGTCAGCCATAAGTTACCTCCTTACTTTGTTTCCCTGTGGAGAGTGTGTTTCTTGCAGAATCTGCAGTACTTCTTCATCTCCAACCTATCCGGGTTGTTTTTCTTTTCCTTCATAGTGTTGTAATTGCGTTGTTTACATTCTGTGCAGGAAAGTGTAATTTTAACTCTCACGAACGGCACCTCCAATTTCTGATTAGCCTCCCTCTCCAAATTTAGGGCACAAAAAAAGAACCCTCTACGAGAGGTGCTATGAGTATATCACACGAGCGTTTATTAGTCAAGTATTTTCTTTAAATATGTCATTTTGAATAAAACAAAGCGATTTTACAATCAAAAAATGCATCTATATACTATTTTTGACAAATTTAAAATTAGGTATTGGAATTATCGCAAATATATATTATAATGGTATAGGTTTATCAATTAATTAAATATTTTTATAAATCCTCACTTTCAAAGGAGTGACAGTAATGGCTGGTAAATATACAGTTGCGTTATCTAAACTTATTCGCGACAATGGTTTAGAAATTGTTTATATGCCAAATAAACCTGAAAACGAGTTGTTAATACGTTCTCAGGATGTTAACCGTCCAGGTCTTATGTTTGCAGGTTATGGAAAACACTTTGACCCTGAAAGACTTGAATTTTTAGGTCTTGGTGAAATGGACTATTTAAAAGAATTAGATGACGGAACTGCAGAAAATCGTCTTCGTAACTTTTTCGAATTAAAACCACCTGCTGTTATAGTTACACGCGGCATTGAAATCCCTGAAACTTTTTTGAAATTTGCTGAGCAATACGAAGTTCCACTTTTAAGAAGCAACGAAACAACATCCGAGATAATGTCAACAATCATTTCTTATTTAGGTGTTGAATTAGCAGAAAGAATATCACGCCACGGTGTACTTGTTGAAGTTTATGGTGAAGGTATTTTAATAGTTGGCGACAGTGCAGTCGGCAAAAGTGAAACTGCAGTTGAACTTATAAAACGTGGTCATCGTCTTATTGCCGATGATGAAGTTTTAATAAAGAAGGTTTCTTCAAAATCACTTGTTGGTTCTGCCCCTGACAACAGTCGTCACTTTGTAGCGTTACGCGGTCCTGGTATTATTGACGCACGAAATATTTTCGGTATGGGTGCAGTTAAACAAACCGAAAAAATTGATATGGTTATTCAGCTCGAACAATGGGATTCCACAAAAACTTACGATACACTTGGTACTGAAGATGTTTACGCAACAATCTTAGGTATTAAAGTTCCTGCAACAGTTGTTCCTGTTAAGCCTGGCAGAAACCTTTCAATTATAATTGAAATTGCCGCTATGAACCATCGTCAGAAAAAGATGGGCTATAACGCTGCAAAAGAATTTTTACAAAGAGTTGGTATGGAAGACTTTGATATGCCACCAACAGAACTTGAACTCTGGTTCTAATATATAAAACAAATTGTAATAATTACATTACGGAGGTATATAATTATGTATAGAATAGGTGTTGACCTTGGCGGTACAAATATCGCTACTGGTGTACTTAATGACAACAATGAAATTGTAGGTCGCGGTAAAGTAAAAACAAGAGCACCTCGTCCAGCTCCTGAAATTTTTGATTCAATCAAAGAGTCAGTAGAAATGGCTATTAAAGATGCAGGTATCTCTATTGATGATGTTCAATCTATCGGTATTGGTACTCCTGGTTCTGTTAACAAAGCAACGGGTGAAATTGAATTTTCTAACAATCTTCAATTCAATAATGTTCCTGCAAAAGAAATGCTTGAAGCAAGACTCAAAAAACCAGTTTATCTTGAAAATGATGCTAACTGTGCTGCATTAGGCGAAGCAGTTGCTGGTTGCGGTAATGGTGTTAAAGATTTCGTTGCAGTAACACTCGGTACAGGTGTTGGTAGCGGTATTATTATTGATGGTAAAATCATCCGTGGCTCAAACTACTGCGGTGGTGAAATGGGGCACATGGTTATAAATGTTGATGGCATTCAATGTAACTGTGGCAGAAAAGGTTGTTGGGAAAAATACGCTTCTGCTACTGCTCTTGTTTCACAGGCAGTTGAAGCAATGCAAAATAACAAAACAAGTCTTCTCTGGAAAACTTGCGATGGTGACCTCAACAAAGTTGAAGGTAAAACAATCTTTGAAGCACTCGATTTAGGTGACGCTACTGCTAAAAAAGTTGTTGACAGATATCTCTACTATGTATCAGTAGGTATCGCTAATATTATAAATGCACTCCAACCTGAGATTATCTGCGTTGGTGGTGGCATAAGTGGTCAGGGCGAAAAAATTCTCCGTCCTATCAGAGGCTTCGTAACAGAAGAACGCTATAGTGTCCACTCAAATAAACAGACAATTATTCTCCCTGCTAAATTAGGCAACGATGCTGGTATCATTGGTGCCGCACTTCTTGATGAATGATGGTGATTAACATTACTGAACTAAAAAACAAAGCACTTGCTCTCGGTTGTGAAGTTAAAGAAAATGTTTCAATGAAAGATTATACCACTTTTAAAACTGGTGGTAATTGTCATCTTCTTATTTCTCCGAATTCAACTAGTGCATTAAGCGAGATAGTTAAAGAATGTAATAAATCAGATATTCCTTACACCGTTCTAGGTAACGGCAGTAATGTATTAGTCAGTGACGAAGGTTTGAATGGTATTGTCATTCACATTGCGGAAGGATTAAGCAAAATTAAACTTTTAAATGAAACTACTATTTTCTGCGAAGCAGGTGTGAAACTCGGCACACTCTGTAATTTCTCACTTGATAATTCCCTTTCAGGTCTTGAATTTGCTTTCGGAATTCCTGGTTCTGTTGGTGGTGCAGTCTTTATGAATGCAGGTGCTTATAGCGGCGAAATGAAAGATGTTGTCACAAAAGTTTATCATATTGACATAGATGGTAATGAAGGTTGTTTAGTCGGTGACAATCTTGCATTTGGTTACCGCAAATCTGCTTACGAAGAAAATGGTTATATCATTACAGGTGTTGAATTATCTTTAGAAAAAGGCAACAAGGCTGAAATCAAAGAAAAAATGACTGATCTCCTTGGCAGAAGAAAAGATAAACAACCACTTGAATACCCGAGTGCTGGTAGCACTTTTAAAAGACCAGAAGTAGGTTTTGCCGGTGCATTCATTGAAGAATGTGGTTTAAAAGGTAAAAAAATCGGTGGTGCTATGGTAAGCGAAAAGCACGCTGGTTTCATAATCAATTATGATAACGCTACGTCGGACGATGTTTTAAAACTTATGGATTATGTTAAAGAAACAGTAAAGAAAGAAAAAGGTGTTACACTTACACCTGAAGTAAGATTTTTGAGGTAATTTATGTCATTCTCAACAGATATTAAAGAAGAATTATGTGAATTGCAATCCGCCTCTGCCTGTTGTAAAAAGGCAGAGGCTTTAGGTATGCTTGTTTTTGGCAGAAGTTTTTCATTAACCGAAATTTCGTTTATGACAGAACTCAACTGCGTTGCTATGAGATACTGCAATTTAATTTATGAATTGACTGGCGTATCCCCCGTTATCGCTTATTCAAAAGCGGGTAACCATAAAGTCAGAATTGACAAAAAAGAAGACCGCAAAAAAATCCTCGATTTTTTCGGATATACAGGCAAAGAAATTTCACTTTCTATTAATTTCGGGAATTTTGAAAACACAGATGAAGAAGAAAATTGTTGTTACTGTGCATTTGTACGCGGTGCATTTTTAATATGTGGTAATATAACAAATCCTGAAAAAGAATATCATCTTGAATTCAATATATCAAGAATGAAATTAGCTTCCGAATTCTTAACAGTTTTAAAAGAGATAGATTTAAAAATGAAAACCCTTGTTAGAAACAGTACACAACTCGTTTATTGCAAAGAGTCTGAAGCAATTGAAGATTGCATTGGTAAAATCGGTGCTACTAAATCATTCTTTTTCTTAATGGAAACAAGAGCGATGAAACAAGTAAAAAATAAAATAAACCGCCGCACAAATTTTGAAGCCGCAAATTTAAGCAGAACAATTGAAGCAGGTATTGCACAAATTGAACTTATAGAACACATCCTTTCTAAAATCAAATTAACTGATATGACCGAAGACTTAGCAGAACTTTGTACATTAAGACTTGAAAACCCTGAAGCATCTATTGATGAACTCGGCAAAATGATGACATCACCCATTTCCCGTTCTGCAGTAAGTAGACGATTTAAAAAATTAAAAGATATTAAAGAGGAAATTGATAAAAAATGAAAGAATTCACAATAAAAAAGAATGACGCAGGTCAAAGACTCGACAAATATCTTACAAAATCCTTTCCACTTTTACCACAATCGCTTATGTACAAATATATAAGAAGCAAGAGAATAAAAGTTAATGGTAAGCGCGGTGAAATAAGTTACAAATTACAGGAAAACGATGTTATTTCACTTTATATAAACGATGAGTTTTTTGGTAGCAAAGAACCCAGATATGATTTTTTAAGTGCTGGTAAAAATCTTAAAATAGTATATGAAGATGAAAACATTTTACTTTGTGATAAGCCTCAAGGGCTTTTATCACATCCAAATGAAGGCGAATATAATGATACCGCTATTTCAAGAATCAAAAGATATCTTTATGAAAAAAAAGAGTATCTTCCAGACAGCGAAATGAGCTTCACTCCTGCTCTCGTAAATAGAATTGACCGAAACACAAGCGGTATTATAATTGCTGCAAAAAACGCTGAATCATTAAGAATTCTCAACGAAAAGCTTAAGCAACGCGAATTACATAAGCTTTACCTTTGTGTAGTTATTGGTACCCCTAAACAAAAAGAAGGTCTTTTAAAAGATTATCTTCAAAAAACAGAAAAGCAAAATAAGGTTTATATTTCTGATAAAAAACAAGCAGATAGTAAAGAGATTGCTACCAAATACAAAGTATTAGCCACTAAAAACGGACTTTCTCTAGTAGAGATTGAGCTACTTACCGGCAGAACTCACCAGATAAGA